>JAQGMX010000149.1 GCA_028292145.1 Variovorax sp. | reverse complement strand
GCCAGCGCCTGCGGCGTGCCGCCTCCGGGTTCGAGCCCGAGGCCGGCGAAGCGCTCCCGGATGGCCGGCTTCGCCAGCATCGCGAGGCTTTGTGCATTCAGCTTGTCGACGACCGTCTTCGGCGTCGCGACAGGAACCATCAGCGCGTACCAGGAAACGGCTTCGAACCGAGGCATGCCTTGCTCCGAAACCGTCGGCACGGCGGGCAGCACGGCGGAGCGCTTGAGGCTGGCGATGCCGATCGCGCGCAGCTTGCCGCCGCGGATCAACGGCAGCGCCGACGACATCTGGCCGAACATCATCGTGACCTGGCCGCCAATGACATCGTTGAGTGCGGGGCCCGTGCCCTTGTACGGCACGTGGATCATGCGGACATTGGCGTCCAGCGCCAGCAGCTCGCCCGCGAGATGCGCCTGGCTGCCGGCGCCGGGCGAAGCGAAGCTGACCGTATCGGGCTTCGCGGCGGCCATCTCGAGCAGATCCTTGAGGTTCCTGACGGGCGAGTCGGCGCTGACGACGAGGACGTTCTCGACGGTCGCGAGCATCGCCACCGGCTGCAGGTCGGAAGCCTTGTAGGGCAGGTTGGCGAACAGCGACGGGTTCACCGCGATGTTGCCGGCCGGCACGATGCCGATGTTGTAGCCGTCGGGCGCGGCCTTGGCAAGATAGTCGACACCGATGTTGCCGGCGGCGCCGGCCCGGTTCTCAACCACGAAGGCTTGGCCCCACGCATCGCCGAAATCCTGGCTCAGCACGCGGGCCAGCACATCGACCGGGCCGCCCGGCGCGAAGGGCACGACCACATGCACGGGCTTTGCAGGATAGGTTTGCGCCTGGGCCGACAACGGCACGGTGGCAAGCAGGAGCGAAGCGGCCGCAAAGGCGGCCAGCAGGAAGCGCTTCATCGTCAGAATTCCTCGAAAGAAGGGACGGGACGCCGTGTGGTCGCGGCGAGAACGTCGTAGGCCGCCGGATCGACGGACACGAAACCTGCAAGCAACAAGCGTTCCCTGACCGGATGCAACTCGGCGGCGGCAGCGACGTCGGCCAGCGCTTCGCGCAGGCGCTTCAGCTCGCCGGGATCGAGCGCAGCGGTCGCGACGAGGGGAGGAATCGGCATCGGGCCGGTGCTGGCGACGACGCGCACCTGCGCTGCGAGCAACGGCGCGTTGTGACGCAGCAGGTCGTGGTAGTAGCTGTCGAGCGGACCGACGTCGATGCGACCGTCAACCAGCACCTCGATCACGCCGCGCGCATGGATCAGGTTGCCGACCGCCTTCGTGTAGAGCCGCGTGCCTTCCCTTGCGCGGTAAGGCACAAGGTGATTCGCGAACGCCACGCCGCCCGACATCGAGTCCGCCACGGTGTACCCGACCGTGCCGCCGAAGGTGTCTTCGAGCGTTTTGAACGGTGCGTCGGCACGCACGACGATGTCGGTGAAATAGACCGGTGCGCCGCTGTAGCGCGACGGGGATGGCACCGGTGCGGCGACCAGGATCGGCCGTGTTCCGCGCTGCGCGTACGGCAGTCCGCACATCATTGCCAGACCCAGATCGTCACGCGCCCACAGCACCGACAGCGGCGCGGGCGCGTCGTAGTCGATCACGTCCCAGGCGAGATCGGCACGCGCCAGCACCCAGCGCAGCAGCACCTTCCAGGCGTCGCGCACCTCGGGCGTCGCCGAGTAAATGCGGGCGTTCGCGACAAGGGGGGTGGCCGGACCCATGACTCAGCGGAAGCGCAGCGTCTGCCCGATCCCCATGGCCTTCGCCTTGTCGAGCATCGCGCAGCCGAGCGCGATGTCCGACAGCGACAGCCCGCGGTGCCAGAACAGGTTGGTCTCGTCGTCGCTCTCGCGCCCCGGCTTCATGCCGGCGACGATCTGGCCGAGCTCCGCGTGCAGTGTCTCCGCAGAGAATCTGCCGCTGTCGACATGCGCGCGCAAGGCGCCGAACGGACCGGCCTTGGCCTGGCCCCAGTCGTCCATCACCATCTTGTCCATGATGTCGGTCAGCGACAGTTCGACCGCGCTGTTGGTTCCGTACGGAATCACGCAGGCGCCCTTCTTGATCCATTCGGTCTTGAGCATCGGCGCCGGCTTTTCGAGGCGCGAAGCCTCGACCACGATGTCGGCGCCGCGCACGCACGACTCCCAGTCTTCGGTCACCGTGATCTTCACGCCCAGGTCTTTCTCCAACTTGGCTGCGAAGGCATCGCGGCTTTCCTTGCGCCGCGAGTGCACGCGGATCTCGTCGAACTTGAAGATCGAATGCAGTAGCCGCACGTTCCAGTAAGCCGTGCCGCGCGCGCCGATGTGGCCGAGGATCTTCGAGTCCTTGCGCGCCAGATGCTTCGCGCCGATGGCGGTGATCGCGCCGGTGCGCATGTCGGTGATGTCGGACGCATCGATGATTGCGACCGGCATGCCGTTCTTCGGGTTGAAGAGGTTGAGGATCGCGAGTTCGGAAGGCAGGCCGATCTCGTAGTTGCGATAGAAGTCGCCGACCACCTTCACGCCCGCAATCCCTTGGTCGCCCAAGGTGCGGATGTAGCCGCGCAGCACGTTGAAGTGACCGGGATAGTCCTTCTCCGGCACCAAGTGCATGCGCGGCTCGATGGTCGCCTCGCCGCGCGCCTGCGCAACCAGCCCGCGCTCGACAGCCGCGATGATCTCGGCATCGGTCATCGCCAGCTTCTGGACGTCCGGGTAGTTCAGGTAGTGAAGGTTGATTTCAGCGGTGGAGTCGGACATGGGTGTTCAGGCCTTGTGGATCATGGGCAGGTTGAGTTTGTGCTTCTTGGCCGTCGCGACCGCGATGTCGTAGCCCGCATCGGCATGACGCATCACGCCGCTGGCCGGATCGTTCCAGAGCACGTTGCCGAGGCGCTTCGCGGCTTCGTCGGTGCCGTCGGCCACGATCACCATGCCGGCATGCTGCGAATAGCCCATGCCGACGCCGCCGCCGTGGTGCAGGCTGACCCAGGTCGCCCCGCCGGCGGTGTTGAGCAGCGCGTTGAGCAACGGCCAGTCGCTCACGGCATCGGTGCCGTCCTTCATGGATTCGGTCTCGCGGTTCGGGCTGGCGACGGAGCCGGTGTCGAGATGGTCGCGACCGATCACGATCGGCGCCTTCAGCTCGCCGCTCTTCACCATCTCGTTGAAGGCCAGCCCGGCCTTGTGACGCTCGCCCAGCCCGAGCCAGCAGATGCGCGCCGGCAGGCCCTGGAAGGCGATGCGCTCGCGTGCCATGTCGAGCCAGCGGTGCGTGTGCTTGTTGTTGGGGAACAGTTCCTTGATCTTCGCGTCGGTCTTGTAGATGTCCTCCGGATCGCCGGAGAGCGCGACCCAGCGGAACGGACCCTTGCCTTCGCAGAACAGCGGGCGGATGTACGCGGGGACGAAGCCGGGGAAGTCGAAGGCGTTCTCCAGCCCTTCGTCGAAGGCGACCTGGCGGATGTTGTTGCCGTAGTCGACCGTGGGCACGCCCATGGCCTGGAAGTCGAGCATGGCTTGCACATGGGCCACGCACGACTTCGCGGCGGCCTTGGTGAGCGTCGCGTGTTGTGCAGCGTCCTTCATCGCGGCCTGCCATTGCGGCACGGTCCAGCCAGCCGGCAGGTAGCCGTGGATCAGGTCGTGGGCCGACGTCTGGTCGGTGACGAGGTCGGGGCGGATGGCGGTGCCGGCTTTCACGCGGCGCGCGAGTTCCGGGACGATGTCGGCCGCATTGCCGAGCAGCGCGATCGACACGGCTTCTTTCCTCGACGTGTGATGTGCGATGAGCGCCAGTGCGTCGTCGAGGTCCTTCGCCTGCTTGTCGACGTAGCGCGTGCGCAGACGGAAATCGATGCTCGACTGCTGGCATTCGATGGCCAGCACGCACGCACCGGCCAGCACGCCGGCCAGCGGCTGCGCGCCGCCCATGCCGCCGAGGCCGGCCGTGACGATCCAGCGGCCCGACAGATCGTTGCCGTAGTGCTGGCGACCGGCCTCGACAAAGGTTTCGAAGGTGCCCTGCACGATGCCTTGCGCGCCGATGTAGATCCAGCTGCCGGCGGTCATCTGTCCGTACATGAACAGGCCCGCGCGGTCGAGTTCGTGGAACTTCTCCCAGGTCGCCCACTTCGGCACGAGGTTCGAGTTCGCGATCAGCACGCGTGGCGCGTTGGGGTGGGTCTTGAAGACGCCCACCGGCTTGCCGGACTGGATCAGCAGCGACTCGTCGTCTTCCAGCACCTTGAGCGATGCGAGGATCTGATCGAAGCAGGCCCAGTCGCGCGCCGCGCGGCCGATGCCACCGTAGACCACCAGCGCCTGCGGGTTCTCGGCGACCTCCGCATCCAGATTGTTCTGGAGCATGCGATATGCGGCCTCGGTAAGCCAGCTCTTGCAGTTGAGCGTGGTGCCGCGCGGCGCACGGATCACGCGGGTCGGGTCGACACGCGGGTCGGCGGCGACGGCGAGGGCTGCAAGGTTTTCAGGGGCGTTCATGGGAATCTCCGGGATTTGTGTGTCGACATCGCTCAACTGGTATAGACCACTATAAGTTTTATCGGACAAGCGATCAACAACGCGTCGGCCATGCACCAATTTCAGGCCATGCAACTGCTGGCGCACGAATTCGAGCAATAACTGCGCCATGATGACCTCCGCCGTTTTGCCAGCAGCTGCGAGTGGAATAGACCACTTCGGCGCACAGGCATGCGGCTTGCTTGCCGATTCCCTGCCGGCCCGACCACGCATCCACCGATTCACGGAGACTTCGATGACGACAACGCACGCTGCCGCCACTTCCCTTTCACGCCCGTTTCTTCCTTTCCGGACCGCTCTGGTCGCCGCACTGGCATTGGGCTGCTTCGCGGTCGCCTCCGCCCAGACGGTGCGGGTCGGCTCGAAGAACTTCACCGAACAGTTCGTGCTGGCCGAGTTGTATGCGCAGGCTTTTGAGGCCAACGGCATCAAGGTCGAACGCAAGACCAACCTCGGCGGCACGCTGATCGCGCACAAGGCGCTCGAAGAGAAGCAGATCGACTTCTATCCCGAGTACACCGGCACCATGCTGCTGCTCGTGCTGAAGGCCGCACCGATGACCGACAAGCAGGCGGTCTACGACAAGGTGAAGACCGCCTACGCAGCCAACGGTCTGGTGGTGCTCGAACAGGCGCCGATGAACAACACCTACGTGATGGTGATGAAGCCGGAAGTCGCAGCCAAGTACAAGCTGACCACGTTGTCGGACCTGACCAAGGTCGGCAAGGAACTCAAGCTCGGCGCCGGCCCCGAATTCCGCGATCGCAAGGACGGCCTGCCCGGCCTGAAGACGACCTACGGCATGGAATTCAAGGAAGACCTGCAGCTGGCCATCGGCCTGCGCTACCAGGCGCTCAAGAACGACCAGATCGACGTCGTCAACGGCTACTCGACCGACGGCATGATCGCGGCCATGAAGCTCACGCGCCTCAAGGACGACAAGAACCTGTGGCCGCCGTATTTCCTCGCGCCGGTGGTGCGCAAGGAAGCGCTGGACGCGAACCCGAAGCTCGCTGCGGTGACCAACAAGGTCAGCGCATTGCTGGATGACGCGACGATGGCGCGCCTGAACTACCTGGTCGACGGCGAGAAGGAAGAGCCGAAGGACGTGGCGAAGGCATTCCTGAAGGAAAAAGGCATCGTCCGCTGAACGGCGTCGGCGCCAGCGTCTGCACATGATCACGCTCGACGGATCGGTCGTCACGATCGACCAGTTGCTGGCGGTCGCGCGCGGCGGCGAACAGGTCGCTGTCGGCGTCGAGGTGCGCGAGCGTTTGGAAGCAGCGCGCGCGGTGGTCGACCGGCTCGTCGCCTCCGACACGCCAATCTACGGACTCAACAGCGGGTTGGGTGCGAACGTCGGCCAGTTGCTCGATCCTGCGCAACGCACGCTCTACCAGGCACGCGCGATCCAGGCGCGCAGCGTCGGCATCGGTGCGGCTGCGCCGACCGAGCGGGTGCGGGCGACGCTTTT
>JAQGMX010000127.1 GCA_028292145.1 Variovorax sp. | reverse complement strand
GCGAGGTGTAGTTGCCCGGCTTGCCTTCGGTGAAGGGCCGGCCCAGGCGCGCATGGTTGTAGTAGGTTGGAATCTGCCCGACCGAGCGCGGAAAGCTCAACGGCAACTTGCCCGAGGGGTTGTAGTGGCCGAACAGCACGTCGGCGATCGCGTTGCCGCCTTCGACGCCGGTGAACCAGGTCTCCAGGATCGCGTCGGCTTCCTTCTGCTCGCGCTGCAGCGCCAGCGGCCGGCCGTTCATGAGCACCAGCACCAGCGGCTTGCCGGTCGCCTTGAGAGCGACGATGAGGTCGCGCTGGCTCTGCGGCAGGTCGAGGCTGGTGCGGCTCGACGATTCGTGCGACATGCCGCGCGACTCGCCGACCGCCGCGACGATCACATCGGCCTGCGCTGCGGCCTTGACCGCTTCCGCAATCATCTCGGCCGGCGCGCGTGGGTCCTGCGTGACTTCGGGCGCGTCCCAGTTCAGGTAGTTCAGGTACTTGACGATGTTTTCGTCGCCGGTGATGTTGGCGCCGCGCGCATAGAGCACCCGGCCCTGCGTGCCAACAGCCGCCGTCAGGCCGGTGCGCAGCGTGACGGCGTTCTTCGCATTGCCCGCCGCCGACCAGCTTCCCAGCATGTCGATTGGCGCATCGGCCAGCGGCCCGACCAGCGCGATCGTTTTCGATTTCGACAGCGGCAGCGTCGCGTTGCGGTTTTCCAGCAGAACCATCGACTTGCGCGCCACTTCGCGCGCGTCCGGGCGATGCAGACGGCTCTCGGAATCGAGGTCCGCGGGATCGTCCTTCGCGACGCCGATGCGCAGGTACGGATCATGGAACAGTCCCATGTCGTACTTGGCGCCGAGCACCTCGCGCACGGCGCTGTCGATCTCTCGTGTGGTCACTTCGCCGGACTTCATCAGCCCCGGCAGTTCGTTGAGATAGACCGAATCGGCCATGCTCAGATCGATGCCGTTCTTGATCGCCAGCTTCGCCGCCTCGCGCTCGTCCTTCGCCACGCCGTGACGCATCAGTTCGACGATGGCACCGTGGTCGCTGACCGTCACGCCCTTGAAGCCCCAGTCCTTGCGCAGCAGGTCCTGCATGAGCCACGTATTCGACGTGGCCGGCACGCCGTTGATCGAGTTCAGCGCGACCATCACGCCGCCGGCGCCCGCATCGATGGCGGCGCGGTACGGCGGCAGGTAGTCCTGGTACATGCGCATCGGGCTCATGTCGACCGTGTTGTAGTCGCGCCCGCCTTCGACCGCACCGTACAGCGCGAAATGCTTCACGCTGGTCATGATGCGGTCGGCCGGCACCGGCAGCGTGCCCTGGAAGCCCTTTACGGTGGCGCGGGCGATCTCGGAGACCAGATGCGGGTCTTCGCCGAAGCCTTCGGAGGTGCGGCCCCAGCGCGGATCGCGCGCAATATCGACCATCGGCGCGAAGGTCATGTCGATCGAGTCGCCGGCCGCCTCCTTTGCGGCGGTGCGCGCCATCAGGCCGATCGCGTCCATGTCCCAGCTCGACGCCAGGCCGAGGCCGATCGGGAAGGTCGTTCGGTGGCCGTGGATCACGTCGTAGGCGAAAAACATCGGAATCTTCAGCCGCCCGCTCTTGACCGCGGCATCCTGCAACAGGCGGTTGTGCGGCCGGTTCACTGAATTGAAGGTGCCGCCGACACGACCGGCCGCAATCTCCTTCGCGAGCTGATCAATCGGCATCTCCGGGCCGATGCTGATCAGGCGAAGCTGGCCGATCTTCTCGTCGAGCGTCATCCGGCCGACCAGATCGGCGACGAAGGCCGTCTTGTCTTTCAGGAGGGCGGAAGGAGGCGGTGTTTGCGCAAAGGCCAGCGGACTGACCAGGCCGGCCACAAGGACCAACCGACGGGACATCTTCATTCGGCGACTTTCTAAACTCGTTTCGCAGCGATGCTAAGCTAAGGTTTGAGCGCCCCGGCACCTCCCGGCCGGCGGCCTCGACGCACCGTATCGGCCCAGCGCCCCATCCACTGGCAGGAACATTGCTTCCCTGTCTTTCGGCAACTCACCGCACGTCAGTGCGCACTCTGGAACCACTCCATGAACATTTCCACCGCATCCCGCAAGAAAACCGTCGCACCGGTCACCGCCCTGGCCGCTTCACTCGCCCTTTTCTGCGCCGGTCAGGCACAGGCCTTTTCGCTCGACGACGTGACGGCCCGCGCCAAGGCACTGGTCGACAAGCCGTACGTCGCGCCGGTCAGCAACCTGCCGCCAGTCTTCAGCAGCATGCAGTTCGCGGACTACCAGAAGATGCAGCCGCGCGGCGACCGCTTCGAGTGGCGCGACCAGCAGACGCCGTTCAAGCTCAATTTCTATCACCAGGGCATGCACTTCAATGCGCCGGTGCGCATCAACGAAATCAGCGAAGCGGGCGTGAACGAGATCAAGTACGACGCCGACCGGTTCGACTTCGGCAACCTGACCTTCGACAAGGGCGCGACCCGAGCGCTCGGCTATGCCGGCTTTCGGGTGCTCTACCCGATCAATCAGGCAGGCAAGGACGACGAGATCATGAGTTTTCTCGGCGCGAGCTACTTTCGCGTGGTCGGCAAGGGCCAGGCCTACGGCTTGTCGGCGCGCGGGCTCGCCATCGACACGGCCCCGCCCGGCGGCGAGGAATTTCCCAACTTTCGCGAGTTCTGGGTTCAGCGGCCGACCGGCCAGGAAACGCAACTCGTTATCTACGCGCTGCTCGATTCGCCGCGTGCCACCGGCGCCTATCAGTTCATCCTCACGCCCGGCGGCAGGGATGCGGTGGTCGACGTGCAGGCCAACGTATTCGCGCGCAGCGACATCAAATCACTCGGCATCGCGCCGCTGACCAGCATGTTTCTGTATGGCCCGAGCCAGCAATCAGCGCTCAAGCGAAACTTCCGGCCGGCGATTCATGATTCGAACGGTCTGGCGATCCATACCGGCAGCGGCGAGTGGCTCTGGCGCCCGCTCAACAACCCGGCCTCGCTGGCGATCAGCACATTCGAGGTCGACAATCTCAAGGGCTTCGGCCTACTGCAGCGCGGCCGCGAATTCTCGCGCTTCGAGGACCTGAAAGACCGCTACGACCTCCGCCCGAGCGCCTGGATCGAGCCCCAGAGCAACTGGGGCAAGGGCAAGGTCACGCTGATGGAAATCCCCACGCCTGACGAAACCAACGACAACATCGTCGCCTACTGGACGCCCGATGCGCCGATCGTCAAAGGGCAGCTGATGCAGTTCGCGTACCGGATGCACTGGACCAGCGACGAGGCCGCACTGCACGGCTCTGACAACGCCTGGGTGCGCCAGACCTTCCACACCGACGGCGAACAACTGCAGGCCAACCTGATCCGCAAGCTCGATGGGACAACCGCGTTCCTGATCGATTTCGAAGGGCCGGCGCTTGCGAAACTGCCGATCGACGCGCCCGTCACGTCGAAGATCAGCGTCGGGGACAACGCTGAACTGATCGACAGCGTTCTGGAACGCAACCCCGCAATCCGGGGCTGGCGGCTGACGCTTCGGGTGAAGGTGAAGAACCCGTCACAGGCGGTCGAGATGCGCGCCGCGCTGGCCCAGGGCGACAAACCGCTGACGGAGACCTGGAGCTACCAGCTGCCGCCGGTGCCGGTCGTGCCGGTGCCGAAGACTGCGGCCGAGCCGCTGGCTACGCCAGCGGACAAGCCAACGCCCTGATCCATCCTTTCGGGCAGGGCTCAGCCACCCTTTGTTGCGCCCTTGCCCGCATCGCCCGATCGAGGGTCCTTGCTCGAATCGGGCGTCAGGTCCTCGTGGAGGTTGTAGGCGGCAGAGTCGTCGTGTTTCGTCCCTTCGACGTCCGAGCGCTTGTTGCGCATGCCTTCTTCAGGCGCGGGCGCAGAGATGTCGCCACCGGCCGCCGTCTTTTCTGTAACGAACTTTTCTCCGGCACCGATGTTGTCGATTCCACCGCTCGTGGTAGGGCGCGTTCCATCGCCACTGCCTTTGACACTGCTCATCTTTTTTCCTTAAATGGTCGTTGATAAGACCATCTCATCGCCAATCCATCGGCGAGCCGTAGTCTTGCAGAGCAATGTCCTGTAAGACCTTCAGGAAAACATCAGCGTCAGGCAATCAGTGCGACGCCCGTCTTTGCCTGCAACGCCTCGAAGCTCACGCCGTCTGCCAGCTCAACGACCTTCAGCCCTTCGGGCGTGACGTCCATCACCGCCAAGTCCGTGATGATCCGGTCGACCACGCCAACGCCGGTCAGCGGCAGCGTGCATTCCGGCAGGATCTTCATGTCTTCGGTGCCGTCCTTCTTCTTCGCGACGTGCTCCATCAGGATGATCACGCGCTTGACGCCGGCGACCAGGTCCATCGCGCCGCCCATGCCCTTGACCATCTTGCCCGGAATCATCCAGTTGGCGAGGTCGCCCTTCTCGCTCACCTGCATCGCGCCGAGGATCGAGAGATTGATCTTGCCGCCGCGGATCATCGCGAAGCTGTCGTGGCTGCCGAAAATCGCGCTGCCGGGAATCGTCGTCACGGTCTGCTTGCCGGCGTTGATGAGGTCGGCATCGACCATGTCTTCGGTCGGGAAGGCGCCGATGCCCAACATGCCGTTCTCGCTCTGCAGCCAGACCTCCTTGTCGCCGACGAAGTTCGCCACCAGCGTCGGAATGCCGATGCCGAGGTTCACGTAGAAACCGTCTTCGAGTTCTTGCGCCGCGCGGGCGGCCATCTGATCTTGAGTCCAGGGCATCTCAGGCTCCTTCTTGTTTGTTGGCGGGCACGGTAGGGATCGGCGTCTCGTCGACGGCCGCAGCGTGCGCGATGACGACCTGCGCCTCGACCTTGGCTGCCTCGACGTCGACCGGCGCGGCGGCGCTCACCGTGCGCTTCTCGATACGCTTCTCGGGATTCGCATTGAGCACGATGCGGTGCACGTAGATGCCCGGCAGGTGGATGTCGTCCGGCGCCAGTTCGCCGGTTTCGACGATCTTCTCCACCTCGACGATGCAGATCTTGCCGGCCATCGCCGCCGCCGGATTGAAGTTGCGCGCCGTCAGGCGAAAGCGCAGGTTGCCGGACTTGTCGGCCACGTCCGCCTTGACCAGCGACACATCGGGAACGATCGAGCGTTCCATCACGTAGGTTTCGCCGTCGAACTCGCGCAACTCCTTGCCTTCCGCGACCTGCGTGCCGACGCCGGTCTTGGTGAAGAACGCCGGAATGCCGGCGCCGCCCGCGCGCAGCTTTTCGGCCAGCGTGCCCTGCGGCGTGAATTCAAGTTCGAGCTCGCCGGCCAGATACTGGCGCTCGAACTCCTTGTTCTCGCCGACATAGCTCGCGACCATCTTCTTGATCTGGCGCGTGCCGAGCAGCTTGCCCAGGCCGAAACCGTCGACGCCGGCGTTGTTCGAGACGCAAGTGAGGTTCTTGACGCCAGAGTCGTGCAACGCATCGATGAGCGCCTCCGGAATGCCGCAGAGGCCGAAGCCGCCGACGGCCAGCGTTTGCCCGTCGGCGACGACGCCCTTGAGCGCCTCGTCGGCGGAGGAATAGATCTTGTTGGCCATGGGTCGGGGTCCTCGGTGATTGAAGCTGAGGCCGAAACGATACTACGTACTTGCATACGTAGTAATTCGTAATGGAGACCCCGTGGAGACGATCGATTACCGCCTGGCTTTCGACCATGCACCGGTCGGCATGGTTCTGTCGCGCGACCGCACGATGATCGATTGCAACCAGCGCCTGTGCGAGATGTTCGGCGCCACGCGCGAAATGCTGGTAGGACAGTCGTTCCGTGTGCTGTACCCGAGCGCGGTCGAGTTCGAGCGCATCGGCCGGCGGATGGTGCCGGTCTTGAACGCCAGCGGACGCTACGCCGACAACCGGATGATGCGGCGGCTCGGCGGCCTGCACGGCGCGTTTGCCGGCGAAACCTTCTGGTGTCATGTTTCCGGCCATGCGCTGAACCGCGAGATGCCGCACGAAGCCGGCATCTGGACCTTCGAGGACCTGGGATCCCGGCGCGCGGCGAAAGCAGAACTCACGCCGCGCGAGCGCGAAGTCGCCGCGCAGGTCATGCGCGGGCTGACCTCGAAGGAAATCGGCCGTGAACTCGGCATCAGCCACCGGACTGTCGAATTGCATCGCGCGCGACTGCTGCGCAAGTACAGCGCGGCGACTACAGCGGAACTGGTGCAGAAACTGATCGCGGGATAGCGCTGGGGGCGCCCGACCGCATGCGGTCGAGGGCCTTGCGCGGCGGTGTCTGCGCCGTTCGCGCATGAATGGGACCATGGGCCATGGAAAAAAAAGCTCTCATCGTCGGCGTCAGTGGCGTCATCGGCAACGCGTTGTCCGAACATCTTCTTGCCGAGGGATGGACCGTCTACGGTCTCTCGCGCGGTCGCACGCCGGTCGCATCCGGCTGCGTCCAGATCACCGCTGACCTCACCGATCCGGCACAGCTCGCCAACGCTCTTGGCGGTCTCGACGTTCACCAGGTCTTCTTCACCGCATGGGCCCGTCAGGCCAACGAGAAGGAAAACATCCGCGTCAACGGCGCGATGGTGAAAAACGTCCTCGACGCCGTCGGCCCCGCGTTGCGCGGCGGGCACGCGGCGCTGGTGACCGGTCTCAAGCACTACCTCGGTCCGTTCGAGGCCTACGGAACAGGCAACGTGCCGCTGACGCCGTTTCGCGAGGAACAGGGCCGGCAGGAAGTCGACAACTTCTACTACGAGCAGGAAGACCGCCTGTTTGAAGCGGCGCAGCGGCATGGTTTCAGCTGGAGCGTGCACCGACCGCACACGATCATCGGTTACGCCGTCGGCAACGCAATGAACATGGGCGTGACGCTCGCCGCCTATGCGACGCTGTGCAAGGCCAGCGGCCAGCCCTTCGTGTTCCCCGGTTCCGCCGCGCAATGGGAAGGCCTGACCGACATGACCGACGCGCGGCTGCTCGCCCGTCACCTGGCATGGGCTGCACAGAGTCCGAAGGCCAGCAACGAAGATTTCAATGTCGTCAACGGCGACGTGTTCCGCTGGCAGTGGCTGTGGCCGCGCCTTGCGGAATACTTCGGCATCGAAGCCGCGCCGTTCGACGGCGTGGTTCGGCCGCTGGCCGATCGCATGGGTTCGAGCCCCGCCGAATGGGCTGAGATTGCCGCCCGTCACGGGCTGAAGGAAATCGACCTGGGTAAGCTGGCGTCGTGGTGGCATACCGATGCCGATCTGGGTCGGCCGATGGAAGTCCTGGCCGACATGACCAAGAGCCGCAAGGCCGGTTTTCTCGACTACCAGAGCACGGAGGATGCGTTCTTCGACCTGTTCCGCAGGCTCGAGGCCGAACGCGTGATCCCGGCCCGCAGCACGGACTGATTCCGCACTTCTCTCCTTCCTTTTCCTACATCCGGCGACCGGCGCTTGACGCGTTCGGTCGCTTTTTTTCGGTCCGGGCTATCACAAACTCGTCGAAAGGTGCACAAAAAGCAGGTATTTTTGAGAAGGGATTTCCATAGTGAAAACTCTTTCCAGTTTCTTTAGCATCGTGCCGGGTCGATCGATCACGCCTGCATGAACCCGTTGCAGGCCATCGCCGCGCCTTCACATTGCCAAGGAGACTCTCTTGAAACTCACCCCCTCGCTCTACTGGAAATTCACATCGGCAACCGCCATGGCGTTGACGATCGGTGCCTGCGGAGGCGGTGGCGGAGAGGATGCCGCCACCACTCCGACCGCACCCGTCACGACGCCCACGCCGACCCCCACGCCCGAAACTCCGGTAACGCCGCCGCCCGTGGTCGAGGTCACCGACAAAAGCTTCGATACCTACTACAACGTCTGCCGCGGAACCGACCCCAAGTGCTACAACGAATGGGGCGCGTTCGCCACGACCCCAGACCGCGTGCTGATCTATTCGCGCACGGCCGGTCCGCGCCATGCCAACCTCGGCACCCCGATGGGCCCCGGCCTGAATCCGTTGATGAACACGGACAACACCATGCAGGCGGGCCTCAAGCGCATGCTGGAAGGCGCCGGCATCACCGTCGACTGGACCGAAGACGTCGCCGTCCTCGGCAGCCGGATCAACAACTACAAGGCGGTCATCTTCGCCAGCTCCAACCGCGACACGCTGTGGAACAGCGACGTGACCACCAGCAACGATGCCGCGCGCACCGCGCTGCGCAACTACATGCGCCGTGGCGGCGGCTTCGTCGGTCTGCACAACGCGTTCGGCGCCGAATACAACTGGCCTTACTACGAAGGCCTGCTGGGCAATGCGAACTTCTACAACCACGCCCCGAATCGCGCCGGCACGGTTGAAATCATCGGCAGCGACCCGTCGACCGTCGGTGTCGCGCAGCGCTTCGACTTCCAGGACGAGTGGTACAACCTCGCGCCGTTTCCGACCAACGTGAAGTTCCTCGCGAAGGTCGACACCGCCACCCTTCGCCCGCTCACTTCAGCGCCGCATCCCGGCCATGCCGGCTTCCATCCGGTGGCCTGGTGCCAGTACTACGACGGCGGCCGCGCCTGGCTTTCCACCCTCGGCCACAACGCCAACTCCTTCTCCGCGGACTTCTCCGGCGCCGGCGCCGAAGCATTCCAGAAGCTCGTCATCCAGGGTGTCCGCTCGGCCATGGGCCTGACGCCGTTCTGCACTGAATAAAGGAACCACGTCCATGAAACTCAAATCACTTGCAGCCCTCCTGCTTTCCTGCGGCGTGATCGCGTCGCCCGTGCTCCTCTACGGCTGCGGCGGCAGCGACGACAACGAGACGTCGCCGACACCCGCACCCACACCCACACCCGAGCCGCCCCCGTCGGTGAGCGCGCCGGCCGCAGCGCTGAAGGACTGCTGCACCGCAGGCGACAAGGACTTTCCCAAGGTCGGCGGCAACTTGGGCAACCAGAACTATTCGAGCCTCAAGCAGATCACCCGCGAACAGGTCGGCCAGATGGGCGGCGCATGGGTCAACCGCATCGAAGGCGGGCTGACGACCGGCACCAACCAGAGCACCTCGGTGGTGGTCGACGGCGTGATCTACATCGAATCGGCACTCGGCAACGTGATTGCCGTAGACGGCAAGACCGGCGTGACCAAGTGGAAGTGGACGACGCCGCACGGCGTGGTCACGCGCCGCGGCGTGGCGGTCGCGAAAGACCTCGGCCTGATCTACACGCTCGCAGGCGGCAACCGGCTGATCGCGCTGAAGAAAGACACCGGCGAAGTGGCCTGGACCAAGCAGTACCCCGGCACGACCGATCCCGATTTCGTGGGTGCGGTGCAGAAGGTTGCGCTGGTCTATCACGACAAGCGGCTCTACATCGGCACCAACGACGGCAACCGCGGCGCCGCCTTCTCGGCCGACGCCACGAACGGCAACGTGCTGACCGCGTTCTGGGGTGTGCCCCGTCGCGGCGAGCCTGGCTACGAAACCTGGGGCGACGCGCCGGAAACCGATCGCACCGGCGCCACGCCGTGGATTCATCCCGCGGTCGATCCCGAGCTCGGCCTGGTCTACTGGACCTTCGGAAACACGCGCGGCGGTTCGTCGCAGAACGGCTCGACCCGCCCGGGCCTCAATCTGTTCGCCAACTCGATCGTCGCGCTCGACATGAAGACGGGCGCCTACAAGTGGCATTTCCAGTCGGTCCACCACGACATCTGGGACATGGACAACGTCATGGCGCCGGTGCTGGCCAACGTCAAGATCCGCGGCGAGGACCGCAAGGTCGTCATCTACGGCAGCAAGACCGGCATGTACTACATCCTCGACCGCAAGGACGGCACTGCGCCGCTCGGCATCGACGAAGTGCCGGTGAAGCAGGACGTCCGCCAGGCGACCTGGCCGACGCAGCCGATCCCGCGCCAGGGCGCCTGGATGGAAACCTGCATCGTCGACCAGCCGCTGGGCACCGCGATCCCCGGCGACCCGAACCGCGCGGTCCCGAACTATGCACGCGGCTGCCTGTACGACCCGCACTGGGAGACGCCCACTCTGACGGCGCCCGGACACGGCGGTGGCGCCAACTGGAACCACCAGTCGTACAGCCCGTTCACCGGCCTGGTCTACACCGGCACCGGCTACGTCGCGGCCGCCCATTCGCTCACCGAAGCCAGCAACGGCCTGCGCCCGCCGGGTTCGTACATGACGGGCGCTGTCGTCGCCGTCGATCCGAGCACCAACCTGGTCAAGTGGAAGAAGAACATGCCCTACTCGCTGGCGCATGGCAACGGCATCCTGACCACCGCAACCGGCTTGCTCTTCATCGGCCAGCCCGACGGCAACCTGCTCGCCATGGACGGCGACAATGGCAACGAGCTGTGGCGCTTCCAGACTGGCGCATCGATCAGCGCCAGCCCTGTGACCTATGAAATCGACGGCGAGCAATACGTCGCGGTGTATTCGGGCGGAACGGGCATTCCGTACGGCGACTCGGCCGCGCGCGGCGACTACCTGTGGGCCTTCAAGGTCGGCGGCACCGTGGCGCCCGCCGCGACACCCCAGGCACCGATCGTCCGCCGCCCGGTCTCCGGTTCGGCCGTCGAAGGCGCATCGCTGCCGACGCCCAACACGGTCTATCTGGGCCGGGTGCAGACAGCAGCCAACCAGCCCGGCGCGGCCGAATCGACAGCCGTCAACGCGATGACGCCGACCTGGATGCGGGTGCCGGTCAACACGACGGTCACCTTCACCAACCCGGCCGGCAACGCCAACACGCGCTGCGCGACGCAGTTCTTCGAAGGCGAATACAACTTCAAGCTGCTGCCCGGCGCTTCGGCCAACCACACCTTCACCAAGCCGGGCGAATACTTCTACAACGACTGCTACAGCGCGCGGTCGACCGGGAAGATCGTCGTTTATTGAGGCGGTGGTAGAAGTTCAGTAGCTCAGGCAGCGCGCTTCTTCAGCATCGTCGAAGCGCCGCTGGCCAGGGCCAGCTGCTCAGTCGTCGCCAGCAGCGCCGGCGCGAGCGAGAGCATGCGCTCTTCGGTCAGCCGTGCGAGCGGACCGGCAATCGTCACCACGCCGATGACGGTTCCGGCCGAGTTCCGCACCGGTGCCGCCATGGCCGTCATGGCCGGCGCAAACACCTCCACGATCATGCTGAAGCCGCGCTGCCGCGTGAGCTTCAGGCA
>JAQGMX010000113.1 GCA_028292145.1 Variovorax sp. | reverse complement strand
TGGTCGGCGGGCTGCTTGCGCTGTGGGTGGCCTGGCTGGCTGCGGTGCAGGCCCGTGCGGACGGCATCAACTTCCTGTTGTCCATCCTCGTGCTCGTCTGGACGGCTGACGTCTGCGCGTATTTCGCGGGCCGGGCATTCGGCCTCAAGTTCACGCGCAGCAAGCTGGCGCCTTCGATCAGCCCGGGCAAGAGCTGGGAAGGTGTCTGGGGCGGCATGGCAGGCGTCGTCGTTCTGGGTATTGCCTGGGTCGCGGTCGACGCATCGGCGCATGCGAGCGTCAAGAGCCTCTACACGCGCCTTGCCAATGGCGGCTGGTGGCTTTTGCTGCTCGGGATCGTCTTTATGGCGGAGATGAGCGTGGTCGGCGATCTGGTCGTGTCGCTGGTCAAGCGCAGCGCGGGCGCCAAGGACAGCAGCATCCTGCTGCCGGGTGTCGGCGGCGTGCTGGATCGCATCGATGCGTTGCTGCCGACGTTGCCGATCGCCATGATGCTGGCATCGCTGGCCGCACTTTGAACAGTTTTTGGACCGGGTGAGCAAGTTGAACAACGCCTGCAGGCAGCGCGTCACGGTGCTGGGTTCGACCGGCTCGGTCGGCGCCAACACCCTCGATGTGATCGCGCGACATCCCGATCGTTTCGAAGTCTTTGCACTTTCCGCCGCAACGAAAGTGGACGAGTTGCTGGCGCAGTGCGCGAAGTTTTCTCCCCGTTTCGCCGTGATGGCGAGCGCTCCGCATGCGGCGCTGCTCGAAGAAAAGCTCCTGCAAAGCGATCTCCCGACACGCGTTTTGACCGGCTTTGGCGCGCTGGAAACCATCGCCTCGCATGCCGAAGTCGACGCGGTGATGGCTGCGATCGTCGGCGCCGCCGGACTGGGGCCTTGTCTCGCTGCGGCGCGTGCGGGCAAGCGCTTGCTGCTGGCGAACAAGGAGGCGCTGGTCGTCGGCGGCGAGCTTTTCATGCGCACGGTGCGCGACGGTGGCGCCACGCTGCTGCCGATCGACAGCGAACATTCCGCGATTTTCCAGTCGCTGCCGGAAGATTCGTCGACCTGGAAGCAGCGCATCGACAAGATCATCCTGACCGCTTCCGGCGGACCGTTTCGCACGCGCAAGCCCGAGACGCTCGTCGACGTGACGCCAGAGGAAGCTTGCGCGCATCCGAACTGGGTCATGGGTCGCAAGATTTCGGTCGATTCCGCAACGATGATGAACAAGGCGCTCGAAGTGATCGAGGCGCGCTTTCTCTTCGACGTGACGCCGGAGCAGATCGAGGTCGTAATCCATCCGCAGAGCGTGATTCATTCGATGGTCCAGTTCACCGATGCATCCGTCATTGCACAGCTGGGCACGCCGGACATGCGGGTGCCGATCGCCGTCGGCCTGGCTTGGCCGGACCGCGTCGAAAGCGGGGCAGGGCGACTGGATTTTCGGCAGATGAGTGCGTTGACTTTCGACGTGCCCGACGCAGCGCTCTTTCCCGGGCTCTCGCTGGCCTGGTCGACGTTGCGGGCGACGCCCGGCACCACCGCTGTGCTGAATGCGGCGAACGAGATCGCAGTCGAAGCATTTTTGGCGCGTCGCCTTCGATTCGATCGCATTCATGCGGTCAACATGGAAACTTTGGACGCTGTCTCGCCTTCCAAGCCGTCATCGCTGGACGACCTGCTCGCCATCGACGCGATCGCCCGAGCTGCTGCGCACGCGGCAGTGACGCGTTTCGCGGCCTGACTTTTTCAAACCACCGAGGTTTCTCGCATGCTCACTGTCGTTGCTTTCGTCGTCGCGCTGGGCTTGCTGATCGCCGTGCATGAATACGGCCATTACCGCGTGGCCGTGGCTTGCGGTGTGAAGGTGCTTCGCTTTTCTGTCGGTTTCGGAAAGACGCTCTACCGCTGGAAGCCGAAGAATCAGCGCCCGGGCCAGGACACGGAGTTCGTCATCGGCGCGTTCCCGCTGGGCGGCTACGTGAAGATGCTCGACGAGCGCGAAGGCAATGTGGCGCCTGAAGAACGGCATCTGGCTTTCAACACGCAGCCGCTGCGTTCACGCGCGGCTATCGTCGCCGCAGGTCCGATAGCCAACCTGCTGTTGGCGATCGCGCTGTATTCGACCGTCAACTGGATCGGCGTCCAGGAGCCGGTCGCGGTGCTGGCGCGCCCGGTGGCGGCTTCGCTGGCCGAAGGCGCCGGCCTGCGCGGTGGCGAGCGCATCGTTCGCGCCGGGTTCGACGGCAATCTGGCGCCGGTCGAGTCTTTCGAGGACATGCGCTGGCGCATGACGCGTGGCGCGCTCGACGGCCGCGATCTGACGCTCGAGATCGCAGCCGACGGTGGCGCGACACGACAGGTCGTCCTGCCGCTGAGCCGCATCGAGACGAAGGATGCCGATGCGCAGATGTTCCGCAAGATCGGGATTCTGTCGCCGATGACGCGTCCTGCCATCGGCGAACTGGTCGCCGGTGGTGCGGCCGATCGCGCCGGGCTTCGGCAGGGCGATCTGGTGCGTAGCATCGGCGGCACGACCGTCATCGACGGCCAGCAGCTGCGTGAGCTGATTCGCGCGTCGGTCGACGGTGCGCAGGCGCGCAGCCAGACCTGGCAGATCGAACGCGACGGCCGCTCGATGGCCATCGACGTCATGCCCGACGTGGCGGACGATGCCGGCGTCAAGGTAGGGCGCGTCGGTTCCTATGTCGGTTCGCCGCCGGAAATGGTCACTGTCCGGCAGGGGCCGATCGACGGACTGTGGATGGGCGCGGTTCGCACCTGGGAGGTGTCGGCGCTCACGGCCAAGATGATGGGCAAGATGGTCATCGGCGAAGCATCGCTCAAGAACCTCAGCGGGCCGCTCACCATCGCCGACTACGCGGGCAAGTCCGCGAGCCTCGGATTCACGCAATACCTGATCTTCCTTGCGCTCATCAGCGTGAGCCTTGGCGTCCTCAACCTCATGCCGCTGCCGGTCCTCGACGGAGGGCACCTGATGTATTATCTTTGGGAAGGCTTGACCGGCAAAAGCGTTTCCGACGCATGGATGGAACGGTTCCAGCGCGGCGGCGTCGCGCTCTTGCTTGTGATGATGTCGATTGCACTTTTCAACGACGTTCACCGCCTTCTTGGTTAACTATCGCCGGCCTTTCATGCGCTGGCCCACTTCACACATGAACACAACAATCAATCGCTTCCGTCTGCGCAGCGTTGCAGCCGTGATCGCCAGCGCCCTGGCGGCAACGGCTGCCTGGGCAGTGGAGCCGTTCACGGTTCGAGACATTCGTGTCGAAGGTTTGCAGCGCGTCGAGCCGGGCACCATCTTCGCGTCGATGCCTTTGCGCGTCGGCGATACCTACAGCGACGAGCGCGGCTCGGCCGCGATCCGTGCCCTGTTCGACCTCGGCCTTTTCAAGGACGTGCGGCTCGACGTGAGCGGCAATGTGCTGGTCGTGATCGTCGAAGAGCGGCCGACCGTCGCCGATGTCGATTTCGTCGGCGCCAAGGAATTCGACAAGGCGGCGCTGCAGAAGGCGTTGCGCGAAGTGGGGCTCGCCGACGGCCGGCCGTACGACAAGGCGCTGGCCGATCGCGCCGAGCAGGAACTGAAGCGTCAGTACATCAGCCGCAGCCTGTACAACGCCGAAGTGGTCACGACCGTGACGCCGATCGAGCGCAACCGCGTCAACCTGACCTTCACCGTGACCGAAGGCGAGCCGGCACGGATTCGTGAAGTCCGCATCGTCGGCAACAAGGCTTTCAGCGAATCGACGCTGCTCGATCTGTTCGACCAGGACAGCGGTGGCTGGATGAGCTGGTACACCAAGTCGAACCAGTATTCGCGCACAAAGCTCAACGCCGACCTGGAAACGGTGCGTTCCTATTACCTGCGCCGCGGCTATCTCGAGTTCCGCATCGACTCCACGCAGGTCGCAATCTCTCCCGATCGTCAGGACCTGACGGTGACTGTCAATGTGACCGAAGGCGAGAAGTTCACGGTGGCCGGCGTCAAGCTCGACGGCAATTACCTGGGTCGCGAGGAAGAGTTCAAGTCGCTCGTGACCATCAAGCCGGGCGAGCCGTACAACGGCGAACAGATCACGGCGACGACGAAGGCTTTCACCGACTATTTCGGTACCTTCGGCTACGCGTTCGCCCGCGTCGAGGCGCGCCCCGAGATCGACCGCACCAACAACCGCGTGACGATCGCCATGCAGGCCGAACCGGCACGTCGCGTGTACGTGCGCCGGCTCAGCGTCGGTGGCAACAACCGCACGCGCGACGAAGTCGTGCGCCGCGAATTCCGTCAGTACGAAGCTTCCTGGTACGACGGCGACAAGATCAAGCTGTCGCGCGACCGCGTGGACCGTCTGGGTTTCTTCACCGAAGTGAATGTCGACACGCAGGAAGTACCCGGTTCGCCCGACCAGGTCGACCTGACGGTGACCGTGGTCGAAAAACCGACAGGCTCGCTGCAGCTGGGCGCGGGCTTCTCTAGTGCCGACAAGGTCTCTCTGACCTTCGGCATCTCGCAGGAGAATGTGTTCGGTACCGGTAACTTCCTCGGTTTGCAGGTCAACACCAGCAAGTACTACCGCACGATCTCGCTGACCGCGACCGACCCTTACTTCACCAAAGACGGCATTTCGCGCACATTCAGCATCTTCCATCAGACGACGCGTCCGTATTACACGGAAGACGGCGATTATTCGTTGGTCAGTGAAGGCGGTTCGGTTAAGTTCGGGGTGCCGTTCAGCGAGGTCGACACGGTCTTCTTCGGCGCCGGTCTGGAGCGTTTCAACTTCAAGCCGGGAACCATCGTTGCAGCGAACACGCCGCAGGCGTACCGTGACTATTTCGGCTGCCAGGTCAACGCGGCAGGCATCATTGCCAGCTGCCAGGACGACAGTAAGTGGGGCCTGCCGTTGACCATCGGCTGGGCACGCGACGATCGCGACAGCGCGCTGGTTCCCACGACCGGCCGTCTGCAGCGCGCCAACGTCGAATGGGGCGTCGGCGGCGACCTGAAGTACGTCAAGACCAGCTATCAGGCCCAGCAGTATTTCCCGCTGAGCAAGCAGTACACCCTGGCGCTGAACGGCGAACTGGGCTACGGCAAGGCGCTGAACAGCACCGTCTACCCGATCTTCAAGAATTTCTACGCAGGTGGATTGGGATCGATCCGTGGATTCGAGCAGAACTCGCTCGGTCCGCGTGACTCGGTGACCGAAGCCGCGCTCGGCGGCACGCGCAAGGCCATCTTCAACGTCGAGTTGAGCACGCCGTTCCCCGGTGCCGGTAACGATCGCACGCTGCGTCTGTACACCTTCTTCGACGTTGGCAACGTATTCACGGAGCGTTCGACGCAAACCGACGCGCAATGGAAGGCCCAGCAGAAGCTGCGCGCTTCGGTCGGCGTCGGCATCAGCTGGATTTCGCCGCTCGGACCGCTGCGTGTCGCGCTGGCTAAGCCGGTGCGCTCACAGAAGGAGGACGACTTGTCCGACCCGGCCAATCCGATCTACAAAGATAGAATGCAAAGCTTCCAATTTCAGATCGGAACATCGTTCTAATGACTCATCCGTTCCGTCTCGCGGGCGCGCTGCTGGTTCCGTTTTTCGCGCTGATTTCCGTGCCGGCCCATGCCCAGGCGCAGGAGACCTTCCGGATCGGCTTCGTCAATCCGGATCGCGTGTTGCGTGAGGCCCAGCCGGCGAAGGCTGCGCAAGCCAAGCTCGAATCCGAATTCCTGAAGCGTGAAAAAGACGTTGCCGGACAGGGCGAAGCGGTCAAGATTGCTTCCGAGAAGTTCGAGCGCGAAGCGCCAACGCTTTCCGAGAGCCAGCGCGCTACCCGTCAGCGCGCCTTGGTCGATCAGGATCGCGAGTTCCAGCGCAAGCGCCGCGAATTTCAGGAAGACCTGAACGCGCGCAAGAACGAAGAGCTTCAGCAGGTGTACGACCGGGCTAATCGCGTGGTCAAACAGGTTGCCGAAGCCGAGAAGTACGACGCCATCCTGCAGGAAGCGATCTACATCAATCCAAAGCACGACATCACCGACAAGGTGATCAAGGCGCTCAACAGTTCCACGGCTTCTGCGCCTGCCGCAGCAGCCAGCAAGTAAGACTGCGCTCGCGGTCGACTGTCGCGCGTGTCACTGACGCTCCGAGCGATCGTCGACGCCTTGGGTGGTGAACTCCACGGCGTCGACAGCGTGTCGATCGAACGGCTCGCGCCCTTGCAGACGGCAACGCCGGATTCGCTCAGTTTTCTGAGCCATCCGAAATACCGCAAGGAACTGGCCGCCTCGCAGGCAGCATGTGTGATCGTCTCGCCTGCCATGCAGGAGGCTGCTGCCGCGCGCGGCGCGCACATCGTCGTCGACGATCCCTATCTTTACTTTGCACACCTGACCCAGCTCTGGAAACGCACGCACGAACGTCACTCGTCTGCGCGCATCCATGCCACCGCGGTGATCGATGCCGACACGCATGTCGACGAGACGGCGCGCATCGGCGCCTTTTGCGTCGTCGAGCGCGGCGCAAGGATCGGTGCCAACACCGTGTTGAAGTCGCGGGTCACTGTCAGCGAAGATTGCATCATCGGTGCGCGCTGCCTGCTGCATCCGGGCGTCGTCGTCGGTGCAGATGGGTTTGGCTTGGCGCCGTCGAAAGGCACCTGGGTCAAGATAGAGCAGCTGGGCGCAGTGCGCATCGGTGACGACGTCGAGATTGGCGCGAACACTTGCATCGACCGAGGCGCGCTCGATGACACCGTCATCGAGGACGGTGTAAAGCTCGACAACCTGATCCAGATCGGCCACAACGTCCATATCGGCAAGCACACGGCGATGGCGGGCTGCGTGGGCGTGGCGGGCAGTGCCGTGATTGGCGCGCATTGCACGGTCGGCGGCGGCGCGATCGTGCTGGGGCATCTGACGCTGGCCGATGGCGTCCACATCTCGGCGGCGACGGTGGTCACGCGCTCCATTCACAAGCCGGGTCAATACACCGGCATGTTTCCCATCGACGACAATGCCGCCTGGGAAAAAAACGCCGCCACGCTCAAGCAACTGCACAGTCTGCGCGACAGGCTCAAGGCGCTCGAAAAAAAAGACGATGCAGGATAGAAAAATATGACGACGCTCGACATTCACCAGATTCTCAAACTGCTTCCGCACCGCTATCCGTTCCTGCTCGTCGATCGCGTGCTTGAAATGGAAAAGGGCAAGCGCATCAAGGCGCTCAAAAACGTCACGATGAACGAGCCGTTCTTCAACGGGCATTTCCCGCATCGTCCGGTGATGCCGGGCGTGCTGATGCTCGAAGCCATGGCGCAGGCGGCTGCGCTGCTGTCGTTCCATTCGCTCGACATCGTGCCGGACGACAACACCGTGTATTACTTCGCGGCCATCGATGGCGCGCGATTTAAGCGGCCTGTCGAGCCGGGCGATCAGTTGACGCTCGAAGTCGAGATCGACCGCATGAAAGCGGGAATTTCAAAGTTCAAGGGTCGTGCGCTCGTCGGCACCGAGCTTGCGTGCGAGGCGACGCTGATGTGCGCCATGCGCCAGATCAACTGATTCGCGTACGCACGACAGCATGACGCAGATCCATGCGACGGCGCTCGTCGATCCGCTGGCGCAGATCGATCCGACAGTGACCGTGGGGCCGTTTTCGGTCATCGGGCCGCACGTGACGATCGCTGCCGGAACGACCGTCGCGTCGCACTGCGTGATCGAGGGCCGCACGACGATCGGGCGTGA
>JAQGMX010000203.1 GCA_028292145.1 Variovorax sp. | reverse complement strand
TGTGGATGGGCTGGTGGATCGTCTACAGCCGCACTCGCCTCGACGGCGACGTGCTGAGCCAGACCTGGCTGTGGAACCGCCGCGCGCATGCGAACGAAGTGACGCAGCTGAAGCTGGTGCACCTGCGTCCGCTGCAGAAGATCATTGCGCCGCGCCTGCTGGTGCGGCGGCGCAATGGCGCGATCGCGTGGTTCCATTCCGCGGACCCGGTGCTGCTCACGGCCTTTGCCGAGCGCGTGGCAGCCCAGGCCGGTCGTGTGATGCAGCCAGACTGACATCTCGCCAAAGAAAAGGCCCCTCGGGCTAACCTGAGGGGCTTTCGTTTTTCGAGCGTCCGGATCAGAGCTTCTGCTGCTGCATGAAGCGGTCGAACGTGCCTTCGGTGAAGCGGAACCAGGCGTTCTGGTCGGCCAGGAACTTGGACCAGTCGGGGTAGATCTTCTTCCACTCCGGATTGCTGGCGTTCAGGTCCGAGAATATCTGCTGGGCCGACTTGAAGGCGGCATTCATCACGTCTGCAGTGAACGGGCGCAGCTTGGTGCCGGAGCCGACCAGCTGCTTCAGCGCGATCGGGTTGCGCGCGTCGTACTTGGCGGTCATCGTGATGTTGGCATGCGATGCCGCCGTTTCGACGATGGCCTTGTACTCGCCCGACAGGCTGTCCCACGCCTTGTTGTTGATGTAGAAGTCCAGCTGCGGGCCGCCCTCCCACCAACCGGGGTAGTAGTAGAACGGCGCAACCTTGTTAAAACCGAGCTTCTGGTCGTCGTACGGGCCGACCCATTCGAGCGCGTCGAGCGTGCCCTTTTCCAGCGCCGGATACAGGTCGGCACCGGGAATGGATTGGGGAATCACGCCGAAGGGTTCGAGCACCTTGCCGGCAAACGGATTGGTACGAAACTTGAGGCCCTTCAGGTCGGCGACCGACTTGATTTCCTTACGGAACCATCCGCCCATTTGCGCGCCGGTGTTGCCGCCCGGGAAATTGATGATGTTGTACTTGGCATAGAACTCGCGCATCAGCTTCAGGCCGTTGCCTTCGTACATCCATGCGTTCATCTGCCGCGTGTTCATGCCGAAAGGTACGGCGCAGCCGAGGCAGAAGGTCGGGTCCTTGCCGTAGAAGTAATACGGCGCCGTGTGCGCCATCTCGACCGATGCGTTCTGCACGCCGTCGACCACGCCGAAAGCAGGCATCAGCTCGCCGCCCGCATGCACCGAGATCTGGAACTTGCCGCCGGTCATTTCACTGACCTTCTTCGAGAACACTTCGGCCGTACCGAAGATCGTGTCCAGCGATTTGGGGAAACTGGAGGCGAGACGCCAGCGCACTGCCGCCTGCGCATGGACTGCCGGCGCGATGCCAGCAGCCAGCACGCCGGCGAGGCCTGCATTCTTGATGATTGAACGACGGTCCATGAGAAATTGACTCCGATTCCGATTGCAAGGGGAAAACAAAACGCGGCCTGTATCGACCGCGTTCGAGGCCTTTTGAGCCCGTGCAATTGTAAAAAGGGGCTACCCCCTGACCTTGGGGGTTTACCCTGCGGAATCGGCGCCGAATCGCTGATCGATAGAGCGCGCGATGCCCGCGGCATCGAGCCCGATGCCGGCCATCAGCTTGCCCGGATCGCCGTGCTCGATGAAGAGGTCGGGCAAGCCCAGTTGCAGCACCGGCCGTAAGACGCCCGCAGCATTCAGCGCTTCCAGCACCGCGCTGCCGGCGCCGCCCATCACGGCACCTTCTTCGAGCGTGACGATGGCATCGTGCGACGCCGCCACCTTCAGCAGCAACTCGACGTCCAGCGGTTTGGCCCAACGCATGTTGACGACCGTCGCGCCCAGCGATTCGGCGGCTTCGAGCGCCGCATACAGCAGCGTGCCGAACACCAGGATCGCGATGCGCGAACCTTCGCGACGAATCTCACCGCGACCGAAGGGCAGCCCCTCGAGCGTCAGATGCGGCGCCGTGCCCACACCGGCGCCGCGCGGGTATCGCACGGCCACCGGATGGCTTTGCTGGTAAGCGGTGGTCAGCAGTTGCCGGCACTCGGCCTCGTCCGCCGGGCACGCGATGCTCATGTTGGGAACGCAGCGCAGGAACGGTATGTCGTAGGCGCCCGCATGCGTCGCACCGTCGGCGCCGACGAGGCCCGCGCGGTCGATGGCGAACAAGACCGGCAGGTTCTGGATGGCCACGTCATGAATTAGCTGATCGTAGGCACGCTGAAGGAAGGTCGAATAGATCGCGACCACCGGCTTCAGGCCCTCGCAAGCCAGGCCGGCCGCGAACGTCACCGCATGCTGCTCGGCGATGCCGACGTCGTAGTAGCGACCGGGAAAACGCCGCTCGAATTCGACCAGCCCCGAGCCTTCGCGCATGGCCGGCGTGATGCCGACCAGCCGTCCGTCCTGCGCAGCGGTGTCGCAGAGCCAATCGCCGAACACCTGCGTGAAAGTCTTCTTCGGCACGGCTGTCGGCACGACGAGACCGATCTGCGGATCGAACTTGCCCGGCCCGTGGTACGCCACCGGATCGGCCTCGGCCAGCTTGTAGCCCTGGCCCTTCTTGGTCACCACGTGCAGAAACTGCGGGCCGTCGAGCTGCTTCAGATTCTCCAGCGTCGGAATCAGCGACTCCAGATCGTGGCCGTCGATTGGGCCGACGTAGTTGAAGCCGAACTGCTCGAACAACGTCGCCGGTACGACCATCCCCTTGGCATGCTGCTCGAAGCGCTTGGCCAACTCGAACAGCGGCGGCGCATTGCGCAGCACGCTCTTGCCGACGTTCTTGGCTGCAGCGTAGAAGTTGCCGCTCATGAGTTGCGCCAGATAACGGTTGAGCGCGCCGACCGGCGGGCTGATCGACATGTCGTTGTCGTTCAGGATCACCAGCAGCCGGCAGTCGCAGACGCCTG
>JAQGMX010000060.1 GCA_028292145.1 Variovorax sp. | reverse complement strand
CCCGCCCGGTCGAACTGGTCGTCGCCGCATCCGCCGGCGGCGGCACCGACGTGGTCGCACGCGCGTTCGCGGAGGCGGCGCGCAAGCATCTGCCGCAGCCGATGATCGTGGTCAACAAGCCCGGCGCTTCCAGCGCCATCGGCTTTGCCGAAGTCGCGAATGCGAAGCCCGACGGCTACAAGGTCGGCGTGATGAGCGTGAACCTGGTGATCCTGCCGGCGCTCGGCCTGATGAAGACCACGGCCGACGACTTCACGCCGGTGGCGCGCCTGAACTTCGATCCGGCCGCGATCACCGTACGCGCCGATTCGCCGTGGAAGACCGTCGAGGAATTCATTACCGAAGCGAAGAAGAAACCCGGCGGCATGCAGGTCGGCAACGGCGGGGTGGGCGACATCTGGCACGTGGCGGCGGCGGCCGTCGAAGACCGTACCGGCGTGCAGTTCAACCACGTACCGTTCCAGGGCGCAGCGCCCGCGGTGGCAAGCCTGCTGGGCGGGCACGTCGATGCGATCACGGTGAGCCCCGGCGAGGTGCTGCAGCATGTGCAGGGCGGCAAGCTGCGGGTGCTGGCGATCATGGCCGACCAGCGGCTCGGCGGCGCGTATGCGAACACGCCGACGCTCAAGGAACGCAACATCGACCTCTCCATCGGCGTCTGGCGCGGCCTGTCGGTGCCCAAGGGCACGCCGGCCGACGTGGTGCAGACACTGCGCACGGCGGTGAAGGCAGCCGCGACCGAGCCGGCCTACAAGGAAACGCTGGCCAAGGCCAATCTCGGCGATTCGTATGCCGATGCGGACGTCTTCAAGGCCGTCATCGAGAGCGACCGACAGTCGCTCAGGAAGGTGCTCGACAAGCTCGTCATCCAGAAGTGACCGGCGCACCGCGCTGCTGACGCAGCCTGCGCAATTCGGACTCCGCGCGGTCGAGTTCCTTGCGCATTTCGAGGATGTCTTTCTGCAGCGATTCGATCTGCATTTCGACGCTCCGCGCCAGCGGCAGCGCACCGCACCGGGCCTGCACCGCCAGCAGTTCCTCGGCGATCTGCCGGCGCTGGAGCATGCGGCCTCTGGAGCGGGCCACGTCCATCTCCGCCTGCAGCGACGTCTGCTCCGCAGCGCAGTCGACAGCGTCCGGCTGCGGCGCGGGCTGCGCCAGGGCGGCGGTCGTCACCGCAAGCCCGACAACAAGGAAAAGGGCGAGAAGATTCATCGGCTCCCGACGCCTTCCGGCAAGCGATCGCTGTCGATCCACACCTTGGTCGGACGGCCGACGCGCGAGAGCTGCATGTGGTATTCGTAGCGGTCGGGGTGATAGAGGCCGACCAGGAACTGCACCGGCCGGCCGGCGTTGTCGCGGGAGACGCGCGACACGCGCAGCAGCGGCACGCCCGGCGCCAGCTTGAGCGCCTTGGCGACGTGCAGGTCGGCCAGGGCGGCGCCCATGGTCTGCTCTGCCGATTCGACCCGGATGCCGTGCTGTTCCAGCGCCACCAGCATCGGCATGTCCTGCAGCGTGCTGCGCGTCACGGCATCGGCCAGGTGGTCGGGCAAAAAGACTTCGGTATAGGCGATGGGTTGTCCTTTGAATTTGCGCACACGCACGACCTTTAGGACCCGCGCACCGGCCGGGAGTTCCAGCGCGGCGCTGACGTTCGATGTCGATGTCACCAGTCGCCATTCGAGCACCGCGACCTTGGTCCGCAGGCCCATGTTGACGATGTTGTCGAGCAATCCGCCGCGCAGCTTGAGGTGCGAAGGCACTTCGGCCTGCGCTGCCGGGAGCGTGCCCTTGCCGCGCAGCCGCACGACCAGGCCCTCTTCCTCCAGCCGGGCCAGCGCGGACCGGACGGTGACGCGGGCCACGCCGAACTCCTCGGCCAGCAGGCGTTCGCCGGGCAGCGGCAATCCACGCTCATAGACGCCGCTGCGCAGCCGCTCGCGCAGGATCAGCCGGAGCTGATGGAAGCGCGGGACGCTGGGGGCGCTCAGAGAGGTGTCGGGTGGGACGGGCATGGCCTGCCCAATGTAGCTGCCACGGCGGCTGTCGCAGCCCTGATCGCGGCATGGCCGCGCAGGGTCATTCGTAGCGTTTGCCGAGTGCCAGCATTTCCGGCGTGCCGATCACGTCGTTCAGCGCATCGAAGGACAGCATCTGCGGCAGCCACGGCGTGGTGGTGCCCTGCTCGCGCAGGCTGGCGAGATAGCCGCGCAGCGCGAAGCTCAGTGCGCGCACCGTGCCGCCCGGGAAGATCGCGATGCTGTAGCCGAGCTCCTGCAGTTCGGCCGACGGCAGCACCGGAGTCTTGCCGCCTTCGACCATGTTGGCCAGCATCGGGGCGCGACCCGACAGGCGTTCGAGTGCGGTCGCCATGTCGGCCTTGGTGCGCAGCGCCTCCACGAACAGCACGTCGGCGCCGGCCTCGGCATAGCGCTCGGCACGTTCCAGCGCCGGCTCCAGCCCTTCGACCGCCACGGCGTCGGTGCGCGCGATCACCAATGTTTCGGCGTTGCGGCGAGCATCGACCGCCGCGCGAATCTTGCCGGCCATCTCGGCAACCGGGACGATCGTCTTGCCGTCGAGGTGGCCGCAGCGCTTGGGCAGCGTCTGGTCTTCGAACTGGATCGCCGATGCGCCCGCGCGCTCCAGCACCTGCACGGTTCGGCGGACGTTCAGCGCGTTGCCGAAGCCGGTGTCGGCATCGACGATCA
>JAQGMX010000198.1 GCA_028292145.1 Variovorax sp. | reverse complement strand
CATGGGCGGCCAGGCCAAGAAGTACAACAACGCCGAGTTGAAGGAACTGGCGAGCTACATCGGCTCGTTGCCCGGCGAAATGAAGACGGTGCCCGAGTCGCCGTTCCACAGCAGCAAGTAAGCGCTGCGATTCAGTCGCGCGTCGCGTGCCTCTGCACGCAGTCGATGTAGGCGTCGCCGTCGGGTGGACGCCCGGCGCGCTGGCTTTCCCACATCATCCGGCCCAGGCATTCCATGGCGCCGTGGTGCGCGTCGAGCAGCGAGCCGCGCCGCGCCGCCAGCAATTCGACCGCCTGACGGATGCCGCGCGGCTGGTCGATGGAGCACTGTTCGCTGATCGACAGGTGCATCGAGAGATGCAGGAACGGATTCTCGCGACCGTCCTTGCCGTCGTAGATCCGCGCAACGGCGGCATCTGCATCCGCGAGGTCGGCTGCGTATTCGGGATGGGCGTCGATCCAGCCGGCGGCAATGGTTTCGAGCGCTTCCATCGGCTGGCCCTGACGGGACTTGGCGTAGACGTTGCAGAAGAAGCGGCGCACTTCTTCCTGGGTGGGATTGAACATGCGGGTGAATTTAGCATCTGGAACCTTGCCGTTCCTGAGGTCTTGCGGCAGGCCCGCGCACAAAGGTGTGCACGATATGCGTTGATCCGTTATCAACTGTCAACGAAAGATTCTGTCGATGTCCCGTTTCTCCGCCAACGCTTCCGTCCGTTCCGTCTCTTCAGTCGCCGAATCAGTTAGCGCATCCGATCGCCGCAGATTCACTTTCGCCGCGCTCGCCACGGCGACCGCCGTCGCCGCCCTCGGCGCCGCCGCGTTGATGCCGTCGGCCGCGCATGCGCAGGCCTATCCGAGCAAGCCGATCACGATCATCGTGCCGTTCTCGGCCGGCGGTACCACCGACATCCTGGCGCGCGTCGTCGGGCTGCACATGGGCACGACGCTCGGCCAGCCGGTCATCGTCGACAACCGCGCCGGTGCGGGCGGCAACATCGGTGGCCAGACGGCGGCACGCGCCAATGCCGACGGCTACACGATCTTCATGGGCACGGTCGGTACGCACGCCATCAACCAGAGCCTCTACAAGAAGATGCCGTTCGATCCGATCAAGGACTTCGCGCCGCTGTCGCGCGTCGCGATGGTGCCGAACCTGCTGGTGGCCAACCCGAACCAGCCGTACAAGAACGTCAAGGAACTCATCGCCTATGCCAAGGCGAATCCCGGCAAGGTCAACTTCGCGTCGGCCGGCAACGGCAGCTCGATTCATCTGTCGGGCGAACTGTTCAAGCAGATGACCGGCGTCGACATGCAGCATGTGCCGTACAAGGGCAGCGCGCCCGCAGTGGCCGATTTGCTCGGCGGCCAGACGTCGATCATGTTCGACAACATGCCGTCGGCGATTCCGCATGTGAAGGGCGGCAAGTTGCGCGCCATGGCCGTGACCACGGCGAAGCGGTCGCCGGCGCTGCCCGACGTGCCGACCATCGCCGAGTCCGGCGTGCCGGGTTACGAGGCGACCTCGTGGTTCGGCCTGCTGGCGCCGGCCGGCACGCCGCCGGCCGTCGTCGGCCAGCTCAACGCCGCGATCCTCAAGGCGCTGGCCGATCCGGAGGTCAAGAAGAAGCTGGCCGAGCAGGGCGCCGAGGCGCACGGCGAGACGCCCGCGCAGTTCGCCGCCTTCATCCAGAGCGAGACGGCGAAGTGGGGCAAGGTCGTGCAGGCGTCGGGCGCCAGCCTCGACTGAGCGGCGAAAATGCGGTCATGCACACCACCGCTCTCGTCCTGTTTTCCGGCGGCCAGGATTCCGCCACCTGTCTCGCCGATGCGCTCGACAAATATGAACGCGTCGAGACGCTCGGCTTCGACTACGGCCAGCGCCACCGCATCGAACTCGACGTCCGCCACACCGTGCGCGAACGTCTGCGCGAACGCTTTCCGCACTGGGCGCCGCGCCTGGGCGACGACCATCTGCTGACGGTCGATGCGCTCTCGCAGCTCGGCGGCTCGTCGCTGACCGAGGAAGTCGCCTTCGCGATGCAGGCCGACGGCCTGCCCAACACCTTCGTGCCCGGCCGCAACCTGCTGTTCCTCGCGCTGGCCGGCGCGCTGGCCTACCGGCGCGGGCTGCAGGTGATCGTCACCGGCGTCTGCGAAACCGACTATTCAGGCTACCCCGACTGCCGCGACGACACCATGAAGGCGATGCAGATCGCGCTGTCGCTCGGGCTGGAACGACGCCTCGTGATCGAAACGCCGCTGATGTGGATCGACAAGGCCCAGACCTGGGCGATGGCCGAGCGGCTCGGCGGCAAGGCGCTGGTCGACCTGATCGTTGAGGAAACGCACACCTGCTACCTCGGCGACCGCGTGCATCGCCATGACTGGGGCTACGGCTGCGGCACCTGCCCGGCCTGCGAGTTGCGGGCCAACGGGTGGGCGCGCTATGTGGAAGCCAAAGGCGCGGTGGGCGACGCGGCCCCGTCTTCGAGCCTGAAAGCCGGCTGACCCGCGTCGCCATCGCCTTGCGCGCGTGCTGCCCTGAACTGCCAGCGCCGGTCATGAAACGCGCCGAGCGTCGAGCGATGCGCGATCGACACGATGGCTCCGCGTTGTTCCTTGACCTGCGCAACCAGTCGTTGATACAGGGTGGCCTCGGCGTCTTCGTCGAGCGCGCTGGTCGCCTCGTCGGCCAGCACCCAGGCTGGCTTCTTCAGCAGCACGCGGGCGATGGCCAGGCGCTGCTGCTCTCCGCCCGACAGCTTCTGGCTCCAGGCGTCGGGGCGATCGAGCTGGTCGGTCAGTTGCGGCAGAAGGGCGTCGCGTAACGCCTGCTGCAACGCATCGTTGCTGAATTGCGCTGCGGGTTGCGGATAGGCCAGCGCGTCGCGCAGCGGACCGTCGGGAAAGTACGGCCGCTGCGGGATGAACATGGTGTCGGCCGGCAGCGAAACCTTGCCGCGCGCATGCGGCCAGATGCCGGCGAGTGAGCGGAACAGGCTCGACTTGCCGCTGCCCGATGGACCGTGGACCAGCACCGTGTCGCCGGGCGCGACATGCAGATCGGCGCCGGCCAGCAGCGTCGCGCCGCCCGGCAGATCGACGGTGAGCCCGTGTGCATCGATCGCGTCGCCCGAGCGCTGCGAAGCGAAGTCCGGGTTCTCGCGCGATTCGGCGCTCAGGCTGTCCTCGAAGCCGGCGAGCCGGTCGGTGGTGGCCTTCCAGATCGCGATCGACATGTAGTTGTCGACCAGCCAGCTCAATGAATCCTGCACGCGGCCGAATGCCGAGTTGATCTGCATCAGCTGCCCCAGCTGGATTGCGCCGCTGAAATAGCGTGGCGACGCGACGATCAGCGGGAAGATCACGGCGGCCTGGCCGAAGAAGCTGCTGAACCAGGTGAGGTTCTTCTGGCTCCTGATGAGCTTGAAGTAGTTGCCCATCACGGCGCCGAAGCGGGTGTCCAGCTGCAGCCGCTCGACCGGCTCGCCGCCGTCGAGCGCGATCGATTCGCTGTACTCGCGCACCCGCACCATGTGATGGCGGAAGTTCGCTTCCATCGCCTGCTGCTGGAAGTTGAGCCGGACCTGCGGACGGCCGATGAAATGCGCGATCACGCTGCCGATGCCGCAGTACGCGACCGCCGCCCACAGCATGTAGCCCGGAATCGTCCAGTTGCCGCCGCCCAGGAACGCCGGTGCGGTGAATTCGAGCGAGCCGCTCAGCGACCACAGGATGCCGACGAAACTCAGCAGCGTGACCAGCGCATTGAGCATGCCCATGCTCAGCGTCACGGTGTAGCTGGTGAAGAGATTCAGGTCTTCCTGGATGCGCTGGTCAGGATTGTCGGGGCTGCGATCGGAATCGCTCGTGAAGCGCGTCAGTTCCATCCTGTAGAACGCCTTGTGGGCGAGCCAGCGCGTGAGGTAGTGGTCGGTCATCCAGGCGCGCCAGCGCAGTTCGAGCACCTGCGTCAGGTAGAACTTGTAGACCGCGATCACGATGTAGATCAGCGCCAGCCAGCAGAAACGCACGATCTGCTGCCAGAACACCGCCTGGTCCTTGTTCTGCAGCGCGTCGTAGAAGACGCGGTACCACTCGTTGATCTGCACCAGCATGTAGACCGCGCCGAGGTTGAGCGCGACGATGGCGAACAGCATGCCCCTCGCCTTCCACTTTTCTTCGGAGCGAAAGTACGGCGCGGTGAGCGAGGCGACGCGGCGCACCGTCTGCGCGAGACCGGGTTTGTCTTTGTTTTGGTCTTTGTCTTGGATCGAGGGCATGCAGGTGCCGCGCAATTTGCGCGCCAGGGAGTCGTGGACCGGCCCATCGTAGCCACGGAATCGCCGCCTGCCTTAGGCGAAACTGAAACCGTCAGCGCAGGTTGCTGATGCCGCTCGAAACGTGGCCCGAAGGCACGTGCAGCGAAGCCGAATCGACATGGCCGGTCTGGTCGTCGAAGAAGAAGTCGGGCTCGAATTCGCGCAGGAACGGGCCTTTTTCGAGGCCGCCGAGGAACATCGCCTCGTCGACCGCGAGTCCCCAGTTCATGAGCGTGTTGATGGCACGCTCGTGCGCCGGCGCGCTGCGGGCGGTGACCAGTGCCGTGCGAATGCGCATGCCGGAGATGCCGGCCTGCTGCTGCAATTGGTAGAGCGCGGCGAGCAGCGGCTTGAACGGGCCGCCCGAGAGCGGCAGCGCGGCCTTGCTGCTTTCGTGCGTCTGGAACGCGGCGAGGCCGTCGGTCTGGTAGACGCGCTCCGCCTCGTCGGAAAACAGCACCGCATCGCCGTCGAACGCGATGCGCAGTTCGCCGGGATAGTTCATGCCGGCGGCCATGGAAGCCGTCAGGACGCGCGCCGCCGGAAATCCGAGCTGCAGCGCCTCGTTCACATCCTGCTCGTTGGCCGACAGGAACAGATGCGCGCCGAGCGGACGCAGGTACTTGAACGGATCGCGTCCCTGCGTGAACACGCCGCGCTCCAGCCGCAGACCGGCGTTCTGCGCCGAATGGAAGATTCGCAGCGCGGTGACCGGGTCGTTGCGCGACAGCAGCACGACTTCCACGCGCCGTGCAGTGTCGGTATTGAAGCGCAGCAGCTTGTGCACCAGCGGAAAAGCCACGCCCGGCTTGGCCGGTTCCTTCAGGCGCTGCTGCTGGAGCTGCATGTACGGCTTCGGGTCGGCGGCGTCGAAGATCCTGTTCTCTTCCTCGAAGTCGAACAGCGCCCGCGAGGAAATCGCGACCACCAGCTTGTCGTCGAGCGAAATGGCCATTTACTTGACGAACTGGTTGAGCTGAATGATCGGCATCAAGACGGCCAGCACGATCAGCATCACCACGCCGCCCATCGCCACGATCAGCAACGGCTCCAGGATGGTCGCCAGATGCAGTGCGCGACGCTGGACTTCGGCGCCGAGCTGGTTCGATGCGCGCTGCAGCATCAGCGGCAGCGTGCCGGTCTGCTCGCCGAGACGCGCGAACATCGAGACGATGCCCGGAAAGCGTTTCTTCTGCGCCAGCGCCGAAGCCAGCGGCGCGCCTTCGCGCACCAGCACCAGCGCATCGAGCGCGTCGGCCCGCATCGCGCGGTTGCC
>JAQGMX010000009.1 GCA_028292145.1 Variovorax sp. | reverse complement strand
TGCTGATCATCATCCCGATCGGCGGCGCCGACATGCCGGTGGTGGTGTCGATGCTCAACAGCTATTCGGGCTGGGCGGCGGCGGGCATCGGCTTCAGCCTGAACAACGCGATGTTGATCGTGGCCGGGTCGCTGGTGGGCAGCTCGGGCGCGATCCTGAGCTACATCATGTGCAAGGCGATGAACCGCTCGTTCTTCAACGTGATCCTGGGCGGCTTCGGCGGCGAGGCGGTGACCGCGACCGCGGGTGGCGCGGTGCAGCGCCCGGTCAAGACCGGCAGCGCCGACGACGCCGCTTTTGTGCTGAGCAATGCCGAAACGGTGGTGATCGTGCCCGGCTACGGCCTGGCCGTGGCCCGCGCCCAGCATGCGGTGAAGGAACTCGCGGCCAAGCTCACGGAGAAAGGCATCTCCGTCAAGTACGCAATCCACCCGGTCGCGGGACGCATGCCCGGTCACATGAACGTGCTGCTGGCCGAGGCCGAAGTGCCCTACGACCAGGTGTTCGAGATGGAAGACATCAACGGCGAATTCGGACAGGTCGACGTGGCGATCATCCTGGGCGCCAACGACGTCGTGAACCCGGCCGCGCACACCAAGGGTAGCGCGATCTACGGCATGCCGATACTGGAGGCCTACAAGGCCAAGACGGTGATCGTCAACAAGCGCTCGATGGCGGCGGGCTATGCCGGCCTGGACAACGAGCTCTTCTATATGGACAAGACCATGATGGTCTTCGGCGACGCCAAGAAAGTCGTCGAGGACATGACAAAGGCCATCGAATGAGAAGCACAGACCGCCCCTGGCTCGCCAGCTATCCCGAGGGCGTACCGGCCGATATCGACGGTTCCCGGTACGCATCGCTTGCCGCTCTGATGGACGAGAGCTTCGAAAAATTCGCCGACCGGCCGGCCTACAGCTTTCTCGGCAAGGACGTGAGCTATGCCGAAGTCGGCCGCCGGAGCCGCGAATTCGGCGCTTATCTGCAGGGGCTGGGACTGGTCAAGGGCGACCGCGTCGCCGTCATGATGCCGAACTGTCCGCAGTACCCGATGGCGGTCGCAGCCATCCTGCGGGCCGGGCTGATCGTAGTCAACGTCAACCCGCTCTACACCCCGCGCGAGCTGGAGCACCAGCTGCAGGACAGCGGGGCGAAGACCATCGTCATCATGGAGAACTTCGCCGCCACGCTGCAGCACTGCCTGGCGTCGACGGCGGTGAAGCACATCGTGCTCGGCGCCATGGGCGACCGGCTGGGCCTGCTCAAGGGCACCGTCGTGAACTACGTGGTGCGCAGCGTCAAGAAGCTGGTGCCTGCGTACAGGCTGCCCGGTGCGGTGCGCTTCAACGCGGCGTTGAAGCAGGGCGAAGCCTTGCTGGCGTCGGCATCGACATCGGCTCAACCTGTGCCGATCGGCCCCGACGATGTCGCCGTGCTGCAGTACACCGGCGGCACCACCGGCGTGGCCAAGGGCGCGGTGTTGCTGCACCGCAACGTGGTGGCCAACGTGTTGCAGTCCGAGGCCTGGAATGAGCCCGCCATGCGGCAGATTCCCGCCGGCGAGCAGCCGGCCAGCGTCTGCGCGCTGCCGCTGTATCACATCTTCGCTTTCACGGTGAACATGATGCTGGGGCTGAAAACCGGCGGCAAATCGATCCTGATCCCGAATCCGCGCGACCTCTCCGGCACGCTGAAAGAGCTTTCGAAGCACACGTTCCACAGCTTTCCGGCGGTCAACACGCTTTTCAACGGCTTGGCGAACCATCCCGATTTCGGCACCGTCGACTGGAAGAATCTGAAGGTTTCGGTCGGCGGCGGCATGGCGGTGCAGGCGGCGGTGGCCAAATTGTGGCTCGCGAAGACCGGCTGCCCGATCTGCGAAGGCTACGGCCTCTCGGAAACTTCTCCTTCCGTCAGCTGCAACCCGACCGACAGCAAGGCCTTCACTGGCACCATCGGCCTCCCGTTGCCCGGCACCTCGATGACGCTGCTCGACGACGACGGCCATCCGGTGCCGCCGGGCCAGTCCGGCGAAATCGCCATCAAGGGCCCTCAGGTGATGGCCGGCTACTGGCAGCGGCCGGACGAGACAGCCAAGGTCATGACGGTCGACGGCTGGTTCAAGTCCGGCGACATCGGCGTGGTCGACGAGCGGGGCTACTTCAAGATCGTCGACCGCAAGAAGGACATGATCCTGGTGTCCGGCTTCAACGTCTATCCGAACGAGATCGAGGACGTCGTCGCCTTGGTGCCCGGCGTGCTCGAATGTGCCGCGGTCGGCATGCCGGACGACAAGACCGGCGAGGCGGTCAAGGTCGTGATCGTCCGGAAAGACCCGTCGCTGACCGAGCAGCAGGTGCGCGACTTCTGCCGCGAGAACCTGACCGGCTACAAGCGACCGAAAATCATCGAATTCCGCAACGACATGCCCAAGACGCCGGTCGGCAAGATCCTGCGGCGCGAATTGCGCGACGCGAAGAAGTGACTCCGTCCGGCGCGGCGCCGATCGCCATCGTCTCGGCGATGCAGGAAGAGCTGGCTGCCGTGCTGGCGCTCATGCCCGACGAGCGCAAGGTGACGATCGCGGGTCGCGAGTTCTGGCAGGGCCATCTGCACGGACACGACGTCGTCGCGGTGCTGGCGCGCATCGGCAAGGTGGCTGCAGCCACCACGGCGGCCGTGCTGGCCACGCGCTTCGGCGTCGGCCGCGTTGTCTTTACCGGTGTCGCGGGCGGGCTCGGCGCTGGAGTTCAGGTCGGCGATGCGGTCGTCAGCAGCGAATTTTTGCAGCACGACATGGATGCGATGCCGCTTTTCCCGCGGCACGAGGTGCCGCTGTACGGGCGCAGTCGTTTCCCTGCCGATGCCGACCTGGCCGCCGCGCTCGTCGAGGCCGCACGCGAGGCGATGCCGAAGGCGCGTGTGCATCGCGGCCTGCTGATCAGCGGCGACCGGTTCGTTTCCACCACCGCCGAGGCCCGCGCGCTGCAGGCCGAACTGCCCGATGCGCTCGCCGTGGAAATGGAAGGCGCCGCCTTTGCCCAGGTCTGCCACGACTTCGACCTGCCGTTCGCCGCCGTCCGCACCATTTCCGACCGCGCCGACGATGCGGCGCATGGCGATTTCCTGCAGTTCATCCGCACCGTCGCCAGCCCGAGTTCCGCGGCCATCGTCGACGCGTTGCTGCGCCGCCTGCCGAGATCCTGATCGGGCCGACCGGCTACTTCAACCAGCCGCGGCGGCGGAAGTACAGCATCGGACCGAGCGCACTAGCCACCATCAGCGCGATCGCGCAGGCGTAGCCGTACTGCCACTCCAGCTCCGGCATGAACTTGAAATTCATGCCGTAGACGCTCGCGATCAGCGTGGGCGGCAGCAGTGCGACGCTGGCCACCGAGAAGATCTTGATCGTTTTGTTCTGGTTGATGTTGATGAAACCGACGGTCGCATCCATCAGGAAGTTGATCTTGTCGAACAGAAACGCCGTGTGGTTGTCCAGCGATTCGATGTCGCGCAGGATCTGCCGCGCTTCCTCGAACTGGTCGGCATTCAGCATGCGGCTGCGCATCATGAAGCTCACCGCGCGGCGCGTGTCCATCACGTTGCGGCGGATGCGGCTGTTCAGGTCTTCCTCGCGGGCGATGGCGCCGAGCACTTCGCCGGCCAGTTCGTCGCTCACGTTGCCTTCGAGCACCTTCTTGCCGGCCCGCTCGAGCTCCTCGTAGATGTTCTCCAGCGTGTCGGCGGAGTATTCGGCGTCGGCGTCGAACAGCTTGAGCAGCACTTCCTTGGCGTCTTCGATCAGTCCGGGCGCCCGGCGCGCGCGCATGCGCAGCAGGCGGAACACCGGCACGTCCTCGTCGTGGATCGAGAACAAGACGCCGCGGCTGCGCAACTCCTCGTTGTGCTGGTTCAGGATGAAGGCGACGCGCACCGAGCGCGGGTCGTCTTCGTCGTCGATCAAGAAGTCGCTGCGGATGTGCAGATCGCCGTTGTCTTCCTAGAAGAAGCTGGCGGACTCCTCGATGTCCTCGTCCATCGCGTCTTCGGGAATCGACAGGCCGTAATACTGCTTGATCCAGCGCTTTTCCTCGACCGTCGGCGATTCGAGGTCGACCCAGATGGGCTGGAACTGCGAGAGCTCTTCGAGCGCCTCGATCTCTTCCTGGACCAGGCGCCCGTTGGCGAGCGTGAAGATGTTGAGCATGTGGGCTCACTCCCGTAAAAACTGACGCGATGGCCATGAAGATGGCAATGGGGGCGAAGGATGGTGGCGCTTTCAACACCTCCGCCGATGGCGTTCAGACGGGCATTGAAAGCTGCCGAGACGGACAGGTTTCCATTGAGGAATCTCCGGTTGCAGCGATGCCGGATTATGGCATTGCGTCTCATGACGGACCTGTGACGAGCCCTGTGACGGCCGCATGATCGACTGGACGGACATACAGTAAAGTCGAGTCTCCATGCAGACCGTCGAACCCCTCGTTCCAGGCGATCCGGCCACGCGGCTGGAGGCTGCGCTTGCAGGTCTGAACGACGAACAGCGGGCGGCGGTCGAACACGGCGTCGGCAAAGCCGTCGACATGGCGGTCGATGCGCGACCGCTGCTGGTCATCGCGGGCGCCGGCTCAGGCAAGACCAGCACGCTCGCGCACCGCGTCGCCTTCCTGATCGCCCGCGGCGCCGACCCCCAGCGCATCCTGCTGCTGACCTTTTCGCGCCGCGCCGCCCAGGAAATGGAACGCCGCGCCGGACAGGTTGCCGCGCGCGTGCTCGGACTGCGTTCCGATGCGGCGCCTTCGCTCCCGTGGGCCGGCACTTTCCACGGCATCGGTGCCCGCCTGTTGCGCGAATATGCGGCGCAGATCGGCCTGAACGAGAACTTCACCATCCACGACCGCGGCGACGCGGAAGACTTGATGGGCATGGTGCGGCACGACATCGGCCTGTCGGGCACCACGCGCCGTTTTCCGCAAAAGGGCACCTGCCTGTCGATCTACTCGCGCGTCGTCAACACCTGCGCGCCGCTGGCCGACGTGCTCAAGCATTCGTTTCCGTGGTGCGCCGAATGGTCGGTTGAACTGCAGCGGCTTTTCGGCGCGTATGTCGAAGCCAAGCAACAGCAGAACGTGCTCGACTACGACGACCTCCTGCTCTACTGGG
>JAQGMX010000183.1 GCA_028292145.1 Variovorax sp. | reverse complement strand
AGCATGTCGAGCCAGTCCTCGATGTGCAGGGTCTGCTGCTTGATCGGGAAAGCGTAGTAGGCGCGGGTCTTGGCCACGTCGTTGGACAGGAAGGTCGTCTCCACCGTGTTCGGGGCGAAGCGGGCCCGGATCGGCGAGATGATGCTGGACAGGTCTTCGAGCTTGTCCTCGAAGGCCCACTTGCCGGTCACCTGAAAGTCGTAGAAGTCGGAATAGGCGACGTCCGGCGGACTGCCGGAATCCATCGACGCAACGGTCTTTGGAATCATGTCCTGGATCGGGTACTGCGACAGCTCGATCTTGACGTCCTTGTGCTTGGCTTCGTACTTCTTGATGGCCGCGAACAGCGCATCGTCTTCGGCCTTGTAGAAACCCTTGACCCAGAACACGGTCAGTTTCTCCTGGGCTGCCGCATGGCCCGACGCGAGCAGCGCCGAGGCCATGATCGCCGCGGTCGCAGCAAGTTTGAACTTCATCTGAATGTCTCCTTCTGGGTTGTGGAAAACAGAAATACTTGGGTACGCGAGACCGTCGCGCCGGGCTGCTCAGGCCGCTTTCAGCGCCGGCGGCGGCTTGCTCAGGCGGGGCAGGCGGCGGCGTGAAGCCAGCACCTGCTCGATGTCGTCATGGGCTCCGTCGATCAGGACCAGGATGGCCCGCTCGGCCCGGTCGACGTCGCGCTCGATCACGGCATCGAGCACCTCCCGGTGAAGGGGCAGCGACTTGCGCGGGCCATCCTTCTTGATCGTCGAAATCTCGAAACTGGTGCGCAGCAGCGCGCCCAGGGCCTTGCTCATCTGCACCAGCATGCGGTTGTGCGACGCGCGCAGCAGGCCCTGGTGGAAGCGGAGGTCGTAGGTCACATAGTCGCCGCCGCCCATCACCGCGCGCTTCATGCCGGCGAAGGCTTCCTCGATACCGGCCAGGTCGCCGGGCGTAGCGCGGCTCGCGGCCAGGCGCACGGCGGCCGGCTCGACCACGCGGCGCAGGTCCTGCAGGTCGCGGATGAATTCATTCGACAGGCCGGCCTTGGCCTGCCATGCAATCACGTCGGCGTCGAACCAGTTCCAGTCGTCCGACGCCAGCACGCGCGTTCCGACCTTCGGGCCGGTATGGATCATGCCTTTTGCGACCAGCGACTTGATCGCCTCGCGGATCACCGTGCGGCTCACGCCCAGCTCCTCGCACAGCACCGGCTCGGGCGGCACCGCGCCACCGATCGGATAGCGACCGGCAACGATGGCTTCACCGAGGAAATCGACCGTGTTGCCGTGGACGTTCTTGATGATCATGGGGTGGTGCCAGTGGCGCTGCTGATCATAGGAAGGAGTTGGCGTCGCCCACTGCAGGTAAACCCGATGGCACGGCTCAGGCCGCCACCGGTGTCAACAGGGGTTGACCGGCAAAATGTGCGTGCAGATTGCCGTAGGCCAGGTCGGCCATGGCACGGCGGGTCTGCCAGGTGGCGCTGGCGATGTGCGGCGTGAGCACCACGTTGTCGCGGTTGCGCAGCGCCTCTGGAACCTGCGGCTCGGCCTCGAACACATCGAGGGCGGCGCCGGCGATCACACCCTGCTCCAGCGCCTCGATCAGCGCAGCCTGATCGACCACGGTGCCCCGCGCGACATTGATCAAAATGCCATCCGGGCCGAGCGCCTTCAGCACCTCCGCATTGATGAGCCCCTTGGTGCCGGCACCGCCCGGCGTGATGACGATGAGAAAGTCGACCTCGGCCGCCAACGCCTGCGGCGTCGGGAAGTAGCGGTAGGCCACATCCGTCCGCGGCGTGCGTGTGGTGTAGGCGATCGACATGCCGAAACCCTCGGCGCGGGTTGCGATGGCCTGGCCGATGCGGCCCAACCCGACGATGCCCAGGCGCGCGCCGCTCACCTTGCGCGACAGCGGCATCGGGCCGTCGGGCCACTTGCCGGCCCGCACGAAACGGTCGGCATGCGGAATGCGGCGGGCGATCGACAGCATCAGGGCGATGCCCATGTCGGCCACGTCGTCGGTCAGCACGTCTGGCGTATTGGTGACGGGAATCTTGCGCTCGGAAGCGGCGGCCACGTCGACGCCGTCGTAACCGACGCCGAACACCGAGATCACCTCCAGCGCTGGCAGTTGATCGATCAGGGCGCGCGGCACCTTCGATTCGCCGTTGGCCGAAATTCCGCGAATGCGCGGCGCCACTTCGGCGAAGGCGACGGGGTCGGACTCATGGATGCGGTCATGCACCACGAACTCTGACAGCAGCGCTTCCATCAACGGCGGCCAAAGCTTGGCAACGACCAGAATTTCGGGTTTCGACACGACGCACTCCAAACGAAAAAGTGAGAATCCGGGCAGCAGATGAGACCATCGGTTCGGTCATCTTCCGCTGCTGACTGTGCTTATCATATGACCATTGGATGCAACGAAGTTAGGTGAAAACCCGCAACTCGATCTCATGGTTTTCCAGCAACATCGGCGTTGTCGCGTGGTGTTTCTCCTCTGGGACGCAGCACACACGCTCT
>JAQGMX010000522.1 GCA_028292145.1 Variovorax sp. | reverse complement strand
GAGCACCATCTACCGCGTCAACCAGATGAGCGGCATCAGCTTCGGCGCCGGCCACATCATGGACATCCTGCGCGGCAAGGCGACCGAAAAGGTCAAGCAGTTCGGCCACGAACAGATAAGCACCTTCGGCATCGGCGCCGACTTCAGCGAAGTGCAGCTGCGCGGCGTGCTGCGGCAGCTGATCGCGACCGGCGCGCTGTCCGTCAATTCACAAGCATTCAACACGCTGCAGCTGACCGACGGTTCGCGCGCCGTGCTCAAGGGCGAACAGGCAGTGAGCCTGCGCGAGTCGATCTCGTCGACGACGACCCGCAGCGGCAAGCCACGTCGCGAAAAAGCCGCCCGCGGTGCGCCGTCACCGGCTGCGGCGACGCTCGATGCCGAGGGGCAGAAGCGCTTCGAAGCGCTCAAGGCCTGGCGCGGCGAAGTGGCGCGGGAGCACAACCTGCCGGCGTACGTGATTTTTCATGATGCGACGCTGGCGGCCATCGCCGAGCGCGCGCCGGGAACGCTGGAGGATCTGCAGGGGATCAGCGGGATCGGAACTTCGAAGCTGGAAAAGTATGGGGTGGAGGTGCTGCGGGTTGCCGCCAGCTTCCAGTCATAGCACCCCGACGCATCCACGATCCATGTCGATCGCGAATCTATGCTCTGCGAGCACGTCTTGGGCAAAGGCCAACCTTCCGAAGTGAACATCGGCATCTGATCGGAGGCGACCTCAGGGCTCGACGAATGAATGCACGAGGGTGAGCTCGCCGGGCTTGCGCATTGGCACGCGAAACACCTGTTGTTTTTCCCGAGGCGTGCCCTCGTCCTGCAAAACCGTGATTTGCGCGGTGATCAGCACATCCCGCTGTTCGCCCGCGCCGAAGTAATTCACAAACACACGGTAGACGCCCGGCACCGGACTGGGTGTTGCAAAGATCTCCGGGCCGAAACCCGTCGTGACATCGACATCGAGCGCTCCGCCGTTCGGCGCCGCGCGGGCGCCGTAGAAGACATGTTGGCCATCCGGCGACACCACGTGCAGGTCGAGGTCCGTGCTGTCGTTGTCCCAGCTCAGTATCACGCGCAGCTTGACCGGGGCACGGCTGGCCTGCGCCTCGTAGAACTGTGACCGTGCCACTTCGCCAGCGGGCGAGCGCACCTCCACGCCGTGGCTGCCGCCGCCAAAGGACCATGGCCGGGCGAAACTGCCCTTTTCGTCGGCCAGCAACGGGATCGCAACGCCGTCCACGATCAGGCGCGCCGGCTGGCGTGGCGCGGCTTCGAGGGTCTTTGGCGCAGCGTCGATTTGCCCACGGATCAACGACGCCTCGGAGCGCCCGTTGGCATTCACGCTGCTGGCGGGGTAATGCACTTCCTGTACGAAGTCCTGCTGCCGGGCCGGCGAGTTTCGCCAGCCGCCACGCGGGGTGTCGAGCACGGTTTCGGCATGCACGGCGACAGCCGCCAGGCCTGTGAGCAGGGCCAGTGTGAGGAGCGCCCGGGTGGCGCCGCGCGCCGGTGAGGAAGTGCTCATGAGTCTGTTAGTTGCTGCGCAAGCCATTCGATGAAGGTTTCGTCCTGCCCATGGGGATGGTTGCGGAACGCGAGATGGAGAAATTCGTGGATCAGCGTCACGCGGCCTTCGCGTGACTGCCATTCGCGCACGCGGATCACCAGGCGCCGCTGGTCCGAATGCGGCGTGCCCATGGCGAGCTCGCACACGCGCAGCGTGTCGTCCGTGGGCTGGTAGCCGGCCTGCGTGCGCAGCACACGGCGCCAGCGCTGCTGGCGCTCGGCCAGCCATTCCTGCGCAAGGGGCAGCGGCGTGCAGTCGGCGCCGGCTTGCGCTGGCGACAAGGTGCTGCCCGGAAAGGCCGTGCGCAGGATGGCCGCGAACGACTGCCCATCGCGCCCGGCGGTGACGGCGGCCTGCCAGGACATGACGCCCGGCGAAGCCCGGTCGCGGTGGTAGCGCACCGCCTGCCCGCTGAGCACAAGGCCTTCTGTGAAGGCGGCGCTTGCGCGCGACGCAGCGCTCGGCGGATGGGGGCTGACGCGTTGCGTTCGACTGTCGTCGGCCATCTGTCGGCAGCCTTCGATTTCCGCGGCGTTCTGCATCACGTAGCTGCGCGCGGCAATGGCAAGTGCACGGGCGGCTTCAGTCTCGCGCGCATCCCCCTCGCGGTCCACCACCCGGGCCACGTAGTCCTCGAGCGGCAGGCGCGCGACGATGCGCGGGCCTGCCGGGCCATAGCCCAGCACCTGGGCAGGCACCGCCTCGATCGCGAGCTTCGAGCCGTTCCGGAACGCAATGCGGTATCGGCCTCGCAGGGGGCCCGCTGGCGCCGGTGCGAGATTGCCGGGGGTTGCGCGCTGTACGCTGGCGATCGGATAGCGCGCAAAGAAATCGATCGCAATGCACGGCTGCGCGCCAACGGCGATGGCGTCCGGCACGGGGCTGGCCCGGCCGTGCGAGGCCCACGCACTGGCTATCCATGGCGCCTGCGCGCGCAAGACGCTTCGGCTGCTCCCTGCATCGCCGAACCAGAACGGCGTGCCATCGGCCAGCCAGCCCGCGGCGCCGCCCATGGGCTGTGCGCCGTCGTGCCACGACCAGGTCTTGAAGCGAGGACCGCCACCGAGTACCGCCAGCACCGCTTCGTCGCGCACGGCCACCGGTTGCAAGGCCTGTCGCGCAGCGGTGCGGGCCGGCGCCGGCACATGATTCAGAGCAGCCAGCAATTCGGACACGTACACGCGCGTCTCGGGCCTCAACGCTTCCAGACGCAGCAGCCACGTCGGCGCGCCGCTGTCGCGCCAGAACCGGGTCCAGTCGCCAACCGTCACGCCCAGCCGCGCTGGCTCGAAGTATGGTCCGCACGACTGCGCCAGCGCCTGGTCGCGGCCGATGCTGGCGCCAGGGTCGCAGCAGTATTCGTCTTCTGTCTGTCGCTGCGTGCTGCCGCATCGGTACACCGGCTCCTGCACGCCGTTGACGCTGAGGTAGCTGTAGACGAAGAGCTTCCACACGCTTCCGAGCGGGGTCTGCAAAGCGCCGGGCGCAGCGAGCGCTACGGTGCTGCCCTGGGGCGTGCGCTCGACCGCGACCACGCCTTCGTCGGCCTGCCATGCGAGTCGTGGCGGTGGCGCGCCGGGCGCCGCCGCGAATGCGGGCGGGGCCAGGGTCGCGGCGCCGGCCAGCGCGAGTGCCAGCGCACCAGTGCCAGCCGCCGCCCGTTGCGAGAACGTCCGGATCATGAGCATGAGGTCTCACGCGTGCCTGACGCTCAGCGCACGTCGATGCGGGTCCACTGCCCGCTGCCATCGAAGGACTTGGCATCGGGCTCGTACACGCGCGACAGCCGCGTGGGCGGCAGCTTGAAGATGCCGCGCTGCGAGAAGCGGACCAAATGGCGCACAGTCAGTGGTTTGCCCGCTTCCACGGATTCAAGCGGCACGGCGTAGCCTTGCGCGGTGGCCTGATCCTGGGAGCGTTCCATCGGCTGCGACTTGCCGGCGCCGTCAATAACGTCGATGCCCCAGGTGCTGGGTTCCACCGCGGCACCCGGCGGCAGCGCGGCTTCGACCAAGCTCCGTCGCAGGCCCTTCTGCGAGCTGACGGTGATCTGGTCGAGGTAGAGCGCATTGGTGTCGAGTACCGTGCCGGGCTTCACGGCTTCCAGCTTCACGGTGATACGCCCGTTGTCGGCGGCAGCATCCGGTTTCCGCGGGGCAGTCGGAACGGACGGCTGGCCAAGTGTGGCCGCCGTGGTCTCAGGCGCCGGACGCGGCTGGGTGACGACACGCCACAACGTGCGGTCGACCTGCGCTCCCAGCGCGGGCGGCTGCGCTTCGTTGCTTTCGTAGCTGACGAAGGCCCAGGCCGCGTCCTGTCCGATGGGCAACTCCAGCGTGGCCGGAATGGCCGTCCCGGCGGGCAGCCGCCACGTCACGCCGCCGCTATCGCTCACGGCGCGCACCCAAGGGGCGCCAAGCCTTGGTGTGTCGATGCTTTCGGCGGGCCTGCCGCCAAGTGCGCGCTGCACCCACAGCAGCGTCTGGGCACGGTCAAAGGTCGGCATGTCAGCACGTACCTGGGCCAGCAAGGCCGGGGCCCTGTCGGCGCCGGCACGCTGAGTGGCCATCAGCAACGCCTGCACGAAGGGCGCTTCCACTGCGGACAGACGCGTGGCGGCCTCGTCGGCGGCGACGCGCGCCTTGGCGCTGACGGCGCTCGTCCCGACGGTCTTCACCGCCAGCACCAGCGCGATGTCTCGGGTATCGAGGGCGGCGGTATCCCCCATGGCAAGACTGCCGCGGCGTTGCGCCAGCAGCGCGGCATCGGCGGCAGGCATGGCGGCCAGCTGATCGGCCAGGCCGGCGGCCATCGAGCTCACAGGCAAGCCCATCTCCTGCATCCACGATAGCGCTAAGGCACGCTGCACGGGCGGCAGCTTCTGGCCGTCCTTGGCATACACATCGAGCAGGCGCTGCCAGTGCGAGGCTGGCAAGGTCAGGCGCAGTACCAAGGTGGCGCGCCAGTCGGCGTAATAGGCATAGGCAGTGAGGAAGGCGTCGTTGGCCATGCCGCGCCCCCACCAGCCGAACTGGGCCTGCGGTCCGGCCATCTGGGCCAGCGCCAGGCGCGCGCTTGTGAGGCGCTGTACCAGCGCGGGCGCTATCGGCTGTTGTGCTGGCGAGAGCGATTGCAGCGCCATCGACAGCGGCAGCATGCGGCTGGCGATCTGCTCGACACTGCCGGCAGGCACTGTGATCAGTTCGCCCATCCTCTGGCTGAAGATCCCGGCGGCCAGATCCTTCGCCAGCGAGACGCTTACGCGAGAGACATCGGCCGGCAATGCCAAGGCAGCGCTGCCAGTGGCGAGGTCCAGCGTCTTCTCGCGGACCGCTCGCCAAGCCACGGGCATGCGCCGCAGCGGCACGTCGAGCTTGTCGACCACACGCGCATCCTGGCGCAGCGTGATGCTCACCGCGCCGCTGCGGTTGGCGTCACCGGCGTTCAGCGGCAGGGTGACGAAGTTGACGCCCGGGCGCACGGTGATGACGTCCTTGCGGTCGACCGCGCCGCTGGCGACCCATTCGAGCTTGGCATCGCGCCCGGTCTGGTTGAAGACGGCGACCGCGGCTTGCGCCTCGTCGCCCTGGCGCTGCCAGTCGGGACTGGTCCACTTAGCATAGAAAGCCTTGTCGGAGCGCACCCAGCCGACCTGCTGGCCCACCGTGCCGGCCGCGTCCATGGCGCGGCCGGTGATGCGCCAGCGCGTGAGGGAGTCGGGCATGGTGAAGCTGAAGCGCACATGGCCCGAAGCATCAGTCGCGAGGCGCGGCTCCCAAGCCACAGTGTCGATGTTGTCGCGGCGTGGCCGCTCGAGCACCTTCACCGCGCGGTCGTTGACCTGACGGGTACCCGGCAACGTGCCGACCTTGCTGGTCGCAAGGTCGTAGCCGATGAACGACGGGCTGGCGCTGGTGCGCACGTTGTTGCGGCGCGGATGGTAGAAAAAGTCGCCGATGGACGGTGCGATCTCGGGCTGCAGCACGTAGATCATCTCGTCGACCACTCCCACGGTCACGTCGGCCGCCACTGGCTTGCCCGAAAGGGTCGTGCGTACGTCGATAGTGACGGTGTCGCCAGGTTCGTACACTGCCTTGTCGGGCACGAAGGCCAGCGCGATGCGCGGCTGTTCGACCATGATCCCGTGGTTCTGGAACACGTAGTTGCCGTTCTTCACGTAGGCCACGGACAGGGTCATGTTCGGGCTCATGGCGTCGCGCACCGGTAGCGTGAACTTCCACTGCGTGGGCGCGATGCGTTCGCTGCGGATCCAGTCGGCGCTCTGCCCCAGAAGCGCGGTGGCCTCGACGCGGTCGCGCTCCAGCGTTAGCAAGGCGTTATCCACCGGCTCCGGAAAGCTCACCAGCATCTCGGCCGTGTCGCCAGCGCGGTAGCTCGTGCGGTCGAGCACCATACCCACGCTGCCGGTGGGCGCCTTGACGCCATCACCGCTGACCCAATGGCTGGCCGCACCGACGATGCGGCCCTTGTCGTCGAGCATCGAGAGCGTGTAGCTGCCCGGCTGCGGGAAGGTGACGGACAGCGTATCGCCCGTCGGCATGGGACCGGATTGCTTCGCACGACTTTCCAGTCGCACCCATTCCCACGTGACGGGGCGCGGCGCTGCGGCCGGCGCGCCCGACGGCGGGGTGGTGATAGCAGCGCCGGCGCGCTGGCTCATCGCCATCTTGAATGCCACGGCTTGCCCGGGCCGAGAGAACTGCCGGTCGGCCGCAAGGCGCAACGAAGCAGCGCCCCGCTCTACGAGGATCTGGCGCGAAGTTCGCACACGGTAGGCCCCACCGTCTGTGGCCAGTGCGGTCACGGTGTAGCGGCTGGGCTCGGTGGCCGCGGGCAGCGAGAACTTCGCGATGCCGTCGCTGTCGGTCTCGAGTTCAGTCTGCTGCAGCTTGACCGGAAACTGACCGCTGTAGTCGAGCTCGCCATCCATCATGGCGAGCTTCTGCGAACGGACCGTGAGGCTGATGCGCGCCAAGGTCACGGGCTTGCCGTCGGGGTAGTTAAGTTGCAGCTTGCCGCCGACGGCTTCGCCGGTCTTGAAGTCCGGCTTCTCGGGCAGCAGCACGATCTCGAAGTGCGGCTTCTGATAGTCGGCCACGCGGAAGGCCGCCGAGTAGGTGTTGCCACCCATCGCGAGGCGCAGTTCGTAGCCACCGGCCGCCGCGTTGTCGGGCAGCGGGAAGTGGGTATCCGCACCCTTCGCGCCCGAGAACGCCAGCTTCTGCGAATGCACCACCTGACCGGCGGGGTCGAGTACCGCCAGCGCCAGTTCGGCGTCCTTCAGCGCCACCGATTGGCGTGCGTTGCGGAACTCGCGCCCGCTCACCTTTATGTTCACCCAGTCGCCGGGCCGGTATAGCGGGCGGTCAGTCACGGTGTAAACCTTGGCGTTGTAGACCTCGCTGTCGTAATAGAAGTTTTCGGAAATGAAGATGCCGCCGGCCGGGTCCTGGCCGAACACATAGGTCTGTTCGGGCGACTTGCGGTCGAGCTTGACGAGGCCTTGCGCGTCGGCTTGGGCGCTCTTGAGCACGCCAACGCCATCGGTCCAGACGACCTGGGTGCCAGGCACCGGCGCACCGGCGCTGCGCTGGGCCGACCACACGAGCATCTGGTCGCCCGACACCTTGGTCAGACCGACGGTGTCCGACACGAACAGCAGCGTGGTCGCACGGAATTGGCCGCTGATGGCTTCGACCAGATACAGGCCAGGCGCGCGCTGGCCCACGGGTACGAAGACGTTGCCTTGCGAGACCGAAATGAATTCGCTGCTGGAGCCTTCGAGCTTTACGTCCTTGGGCAGAGCGATGGGCTGCGCCTTGTGCACCGGATAGCGAAAACGCTCCACCACCTGCAGGCCTGGAATGGGCCGGAACTGTCGTGGCTCCTCGAAAACCGAAGAATGCGTCAGATTTGCGGGCGTCTTCAGCGCGGGCGCCTGCTGCGTGACGGCGCGACGCGCATTCGCCGAGAACATCTGCTGCCAGGCCAGGCGCGACTTGACAACCCAGCTATCCCACAGATGGGTCAGCGTGTTGGCTAGGCCCTCATCGGCGGCGCGCTCGCCGACCTGCACGCGATGCAGGTTCTTCTGTCGCTGCAAGAAGGTCAGTGCATCCGGAATGCGGTAGACCAGCACGTCCACGCCGCCGACCTGTTCGAGGGCTCCGGGCTGGTTAACTTCGAGGCGAACGCGGGCAGTCTGGTCGCTGCCGAAAGTGGCGTCGGAAAGAAGGAAGAAGGGCTCGCCGGTGTAGGGCGTGCGCATGTTTTCAAGCGGTTGCGGCGGGTCTTCGGCCGCAGCCACGAAGGCGGGCTGTATCGCCGCCAGCCAGACGGCGGTGGCCAGCGCGAGCGCCAGAAGACGGCGCCACGGGAGCAAAGCAGTGGAGTGCATGGTCATCGGGCAAGAAAAGCCAGGCAGTAGACGCCAGCGAAATTTGGGTTGTCGTCGGACGGACGCCAGCGCGTGTCGCTCCAGCCGAGCAACTCGCTCCCACGCACGGCGCGCAGACCGTTGTCGCCGGACGCCACATGGCCCGTGTGGTACGCGATGTAGTTGCCCATCCACACCATTAGGTGCTGCTCGTCGCCCTGATCGAAAAAGAGCATGTCGCCAGATACCGCCTGCTGCAACTGGCGGGTGACGAAACGCGTGTTCTCCTGCACCAGCTCGAGCGCGCCAACGAACGCATCGCGCGTGCCGTCGACACGGCGCCAGGTATTGCGCAACGGTGCGGCGGCGGTCGCCGCGATGTCGGGCGGCAGCCGCCGCGCCAGCAGGCCGTTGGCGCGGCGCCAAGCGAAATCGTGCTCGCGCAGCGACTCAGCTACTGAAAAGCGCACCAGTCCCGCGCAATCGCGATGTGTCCAGCGTGGCGTGGGACCGCGCTCGATCTGCTCGTGAATCAGCAGCGTCATCCAGTCGCGGAAGCGGCCGGACTGTTCGCGGTCGAGCGCAGGCCATTCGCCCGCAGCGGTCAGCCAGGGCGATGCGGCCAGCGTGGTGCCAAGGCCCAGCAAGGTCCGGCGCCCTAATCCAGCGGTCATGATGCGGCGAGTCATTTCGGCTGATGCGCCAGTGAAAGGGGAGCCGACGGCATCGCTTGCCATTCCACGGCAATCCATCCGTCGCTGTCGCTCATGCCTTGCGCGATGGCCCGTGCCGGCGGCAGCTTGCGCAGCGCATCGAGGCGCGGCACCAGATGCTGCTGAGCGGCCTGGCGCAGCGCCTCCTGGCCGGCGGGCAGCACTGCCATGGCCTCGCGCTGCAGGAGATCGGCAACCTGCGACGGTGTACCGACAGCCAGCGTCGTGCCGGCGCCCGGGGGCAGCGTGTCAAGCACGCCGGGGTAGCCACCCGCCTGCGTAATAAGCGCCAGTTCCACCAGTTTGTCGTCAGGCGAGAAGCTGATCCAGCGGCCTCGCCGGGCCAGAGTGGGCTTGTATGCATCGCCGTTGCCATACAGGCCCCAAGGTGCGTTGACTTCGCTTTGCCATTGCAACGCCCCGATCTGGGCGACAGGCGAGCTTTTTTTGGCCTTGCCCGGCGCAATCCAGCGCGCAAGGCGGGCCAGCGCTGCGTCGGTGGCGGCATCGACATCGGCCTTTATCCGCGCGACGAGCAGTGGCGTCTGCAGTTGAGAGCGGGCGTACCAGCAAATGGCAGCAGGGCCCTCGAACTGTGCAGCAAGCGCCTTCATCGCTGCCGCATCGGGCGGCGTGACATCCGGGTCGGCGCCCTTCCCGGGAGGTGGCGCATCGGCCATCAGCGTCTCCATCTGCGTCCATTCGACAGGCAGCCACGTGCAAGCGGCGGGGTTGGCCGGCAACGCCGACCACAGCCCACCATCGCCTGGTGATGCCGGCAACGTACCGGCGTTGGCGACACGCAGTGACGTGTGTAACGCAGCACCATTCGGCGCAAGGTCAAAGCGCACCGCGCGCAGGCCAGGAAAGAAATGCTGGTAGCCGAGAGACAGCAGCCTTGCGTCGGCCACGATTTCGGAGTTGCCCCTGCTTCGAGCCGCCTCGTCCTGCGCCGGCAGACCGAGGTTGCGCCGCCATGCCGACGACAAACGCCGGTCAGACGACAGCAGGCCGGTGACGACCTCCAACGCTGGCGCGCTTGCCTGTCTGTCGCTGTTGAACAGCAGGCCCGGGTCGCTCAGCACCACGACGCGATCGCCCTGCGACAGCAGCACCAGCGTGCGGCGCGACGACAGCATCAGCGCATAGACATTCACGTCGGCACCGTTGGCACGCACGGTCCCGATGACTTTGAGCTGCGCATCCTTGGCCGCGATGGCTGCCATGCCCTGCACCGCCGTGGCAACCGTGCCGCGCGTCATGGCCAACATCCAATAACGCGCAGCGCCCTTCGCGTCGGGCCACCAAGCCATCTCGGCGGGGGTGTCCAGCGCCTCGGTCAGGAGCTGGTCCGACAACGTGGTGTCGCGCTCATAGGCGACGCGCTTGATCGCACCGCGTAGGCTCAGCCGGTCTTCCTGTTCTTCGTAGTAAAAGGCGAAATTTTCGGTGAGCACGTCTCGCACGACCGGCGCCTGCACGATGTCGCGCGGCAGCCGCGAAAGAGCAGGCGTGAAGACATAGGCGAAGGGTGCGGAGAGATCCACCGACAGCGCATTGATGTTGCCATTGAAATGTGGGCGCCACATCTTGAAGGCGACCCACCCGGCGCTCAGCAGCACGAACGCAGCAAGGCCGCAGGCAAGCCATTTTTTCCTCCGATCCATGTAATTTGCGCTCCGCGTAAGACCGCGCGCCTTCATCGGTCGCTCGGCGCAGCGATCTTCGCGAAAATGCCGTGCTCTTCGCGTTTTAGGTATGAATTGATATCAAATGCTTGGCGCAACCGGCAAAGATATTCAGTCGGCGCAAAGCTGTTGCGGAAGCGAATGAATGAAGACGCCGCCTCTAATCCACAAACAGCTGCAGCCGATCCCCTTCGCAGCAGCCCAGAGCTTTGTGCGACCTACTGCACGAACCCCATCCCCCGCGACTCCCGCACTTCCGGCTTGATCCGGTGCTCCGCATCCAGCTGCTCCAGAAACTCCGCCGCCGAGAACTCGGCCGCCAGAATGTCCGTCTGCCGCTTCACCGCCGCGAAGTCGCCGGGGCACAGTTGCGGCATCCTCAGCAACCTCTGGCGGATCTGGTCCGTCATCAGCGCCGCATCGTCCGCCAGCGCTTCGGTCACGAACATGCGCTCGCGCTGCTGCGCCGTCAGCGGCATGAACTTGATCTTGAATGTGAAGCGGCGCAGCGCCGCCTGATCGAGCTGGTCGAGCAGGTTGGTGGTGCAGACGAAGATGCCGTCGAACCGCTCCATGCCCTGCAACATTTCGTTGACCTCGGTCACCTCGTAGGTGCGCTGCGCGCCGCGGCGGTCCTGCAGGAAGCTGTCTGCTTCGTCCAGCAGCAGCACCGCCTTCTCGGCTTCGGCTTCCTTGAACATCGCCGCCATGTTCTGCTCGGTCTCGCCGACATACTTGCTCATCAGGTCGCTGGCCTGCTTGACGATCAGCGGCCGGTCGATGGCCTTGGCGATGTGCTCGGCCAGCGCGGTCTTGCCGGTGCCGGGCGCGCCGTAGAAACACAGCGTGCCGTGGCCGCGCACGCGCAGGGCTTCGACGATGCGCGGAATCTCGAATCGCGTCTCGACGTTGAGCATGTCGAGGTCGTAAGTCGTCACGCTGCGGCGCTCGCCGGGCTGGCGATCGACCAAGCCAAGCGCCTGGTCGGCGTTCTTCAGCTGGCGCTCGATCAGTCCTTCGACCGACGCGCCATCGCTGTCGTCGCCTTTCGCCAGGTTCGCAAAGCGCACCGCCGTGCGGATCTGCGCGGGAGTCAGCCCCTTCCGGCTGGCCAGCTTGGCGGTGAAAGCCTCCGAAACGCTGATGCCTTCGAGCGTCTTCTTGACCAGCTGCTCGCGCGC
>JAQGMX010000516.1 GCA_028292145.1 Variovorax sp. | reverse complement strand
GTCGCTTCAACGACTGAACGGTGACATTCCTGTGGCAGCAGCAGCGTTGTCACATTACGCGATGCAGCGAGCGTCACATGCCGGATTGGCAGAGGTCGATATCGCACAACTGCGCAAGACGTCTGAAAAATGACACAACGCAATGTTGCACTGAAACGACTCTTTACATGTAAAAAGCTTGACTCATATAATACTTTCCCTCTATTCCGAGGGTATCCCCCATCTCGCTAACAGCCTATGGTGAGACTTAATACACAAACCTTCTTATATTCTTCACATGGGCAGTGAAGCACGTAACCGGTCTTCACCTGAAACGTGCGCGTACTCGGCTTCTGCAAATGTCAAAACTTATTATTCTTCCTGTGGGTCTGGCGTTGACTTTGACGCTTGTTTGGGGTTTTGGCCTGGCGTCCCTCGTCGTGTGCTTTGCGCTATCGCTCGCGACGCTTCTGTTTTCTTCCGAGTCGGCCGATACCGGAATCGAGCTGGCAGCCTGACAGCCGGCAGAACTTGCAGACCGACCCGGTCTGCAAGTTTGAGTTTCGTGCGTTGCCGGATCGTCACATCTTGTGCATGAACAGTTGTGCGATCAGCGTGGCGCCGAGGAAGGTGCCCGCATTCGCCATGAACGACACAACCACGATGCGCCATCCGAGACGGCGGAATGCAGGAACGTCCTTGGCAATCGACAAGCCCGCAAACGCCAGGATCGGCGTCGACAGCGCCAGGAAGTTGATCTTGCCCGTCATTTCTGCAATGGCGGCGGCGTAGGGAAACGCGGGATATGTCAGCGCCATGCCGACCAGCGACACCCAGATGACAGCCGGCAGCTTGCGGCGCGTCAGTCTGTACAGGCCATAGCCAGCCAGAACGACGCCGACGATGATCGCCATACCGCCCAGCACCTTCGGATCGGCCGCGGACGTCTTGTAGTTGATCCAGTTGCCGCAGAGTGCAAAGATCCCGACGAGAACCCACACCATGATGTGTGACGGCAGGCTGAGCGGTGGGGTTTCATGCTGCACCGAGGCGGCAATCGAGGGGGCGGCTTCAGGCTCGATGCTCGCTTTGGTCTTGCGGCCAAGGATGGGCTCCAGCACCTTGTAGGCCCAGATCGTGAACGGCAGCGACAGGAACAGCGTGAAGTAGGTGCCGATCGTCGTGGTGATCAGGTTGCTGGCGGCGGCGAATGCGGCCACGTCCTTTGCGACTTCTGGCGTCTGCTGCGCCGCGATGGCGCCGGCCGCAGCCGCCATCATGCTGCCCGAGCCGACGCCCGCGCCCATGGCCAGCGCCAGCGGATTGAAGATGTTCAGGCTGGTGATGAGGCCGGCAAGCACGGCAATGAACACCGCACCGAAGACCGTCCCGGTCAGGTACTCCGCAAGCACGCCCTGGCCTTCGGGCGACTGCATCCCGAAGCGCTCGCCGATGATCGCCAGGCTGGGTTCGCGGCCCACCGAGAAAGTCGCGCCGATGGCTTGGCGCTTGATGCCGAGCAGCAGCGCGACCGGCAGGCCGAACAGCATCGTGCCGAAGAAGTGACCGAATTCCTGCAACAGCAGGCCGGCACCCGACGCCGCCAGCTTCGGTATCGAACCACCGACCAGAAGTCCGAGCTTCGCGATGAAAAGCAGCAGCGCAGGTTGCAACAATGCCGCTGCGCTTTGCTGAAGCTCGGTCGTGATGCTCAAGCCGGGCGGCATTCGCTTGCTCGCCAGACCCAGCGCCGCACCCATGAGCAGCGCCCACAGCAACGGAAGCAGGACGACCTTGGCCGGACCGAGCGGAATCGCGATGTTGCCGATGTACTCGGCGATCAGCACGATCAGGAAGGCGGCGAGGTACAGGCGCGCTTGCGAGCCCGACGAAACAGGCCTCGCATCGGCAAAGACAGTGGCGGTGGTCATGGGTGGAATCTCCGGCGGTGAAGGGAATGTCGAGGGCTTGGCCATTACTTGTCGAGCGAAGGCGCGTAGCCGAAAGGCTGGTTCGGCGTCGCCGAGGTTTCCACCCAGACGCTCTTGACCTGCGTGTATTCATGCAGCGCCTCGATGCCGCTGGAGCGTCCGTAGCCGCTGGCGTCGTAGCCGCCGAACGGCGACGCCACGTTGATCACCTTGTACATGTTGACCCAGAAGGTGCCGGCCTTGACCTGCGCTGCAACGCGGAACGCGCGTCCGATGTCCTGGGTCCAGACGGCGCCGGCCAATCCAAAGTCGCTGTCGTTGGCGATGGCGATGGCATCCGCTTCGGTGTCGAAGGGAATCGCAACCACAACCGGCCCGAAGATCTCGGTGCGGGCGACGGCCATCTGGTTGGTGACGTTCTTCAATACCGTCGGACGCACAAAAAAGCCTTCGGCACCGGCTTCGTGTTTGCCGCCGGTTCCTTCGGCGATCTCCGCACCTTCCTTCACGCCGGTCTCGATCATGTTGAGGATGTGGCGGTACTGCGTGGCGTTCTGGATCGGGCCGACTTCGGTGTCGCCCGAGGTCGGCTCGCCGACGCGAATCTGGCGTGCGCCGTCCGCGACCATCTTGACGAATTTGTCGTAGATGCTGCGCTGGACCAGCAGGCGCGAACCCGCGACGCAGCTCTGTCCGGCGTTGCCGAAGATGGCGGCCTGCGCGCCGATGCAGGCGCGGTCGAGGTCGGCGTCTTCGAAGACGATGTTGGCCGACTTGCCGCCGAGTTCGAGCAGGCACGGGATGCCGCGAACGGCCGCCGCCGCCGCGATCTTTCCGCCGGTCGCCACCGACCCGACGAAGACGACTTTCTTGACGGCGCGGTCGCTCAGCGCGGCCTGGCCGGTCGTGTGACCGAAGCCGGCGAGCACGTTGATCACGCCCTTGGGCATGCCGGCCTGTTCGGCCAGCTTGGCGACGGCAAGCGAACTCAGCGGCGTCAGCTCCGAAGGCTTCAGCAGCACGGCGTTGCCCATCGCGACAGCCGGTGCAATCTGCCAGCCGCAGGTGTTGAGCGGCGCATTCCACGGCGTGATCTGCAGCACGACGCCGCAGGGCTCGCGGCGGGTGTAGTTGAGATGGCCGCTCGGCACGGGGATGACGTTGCCGTAGAGCTTGTCGGTCCAGCCACCGTAGTACTCGAACATCTCGGCGACGCGCAGGGCTTCGCCGCGGCAGTCGCGGATCGGCTTGCCGGCGGAGATCGATTCGAGCTGTGCGAGCGCTTCGAGATTCGTGCGCAGCAGCCGGCCGACGTCCTGCATCACGCGGCCGCGCTCAGCATGGCTGAGCGCAGCCCAGACGCGCTGGCCCGCGACGGCAGCAATGGCGGCTTTCGAGGCGACGGCGGCGCCGGCATCCTTATACGACAGGAAGGCGACGCCGGTCGCCGGGTTTACCAGCGTCACGTCGGCGCCGTCGCCGACGATGACTTCGCCGTTGACGTAGGAGCCGATGACGCCGTCCGGGAAGAACGGGGCGAATGCGGCGAGCAGTTGTTCGGTTGCGTTGGAATTCATGATGGGGCTATCGATCTGGAAGTGACGTGATTCAGGACGGGGCGCGGGTGCCGAGTTCGACGATGCGGTTGAAGTCCTCGTCGTCGCCGATGCTCTCGGCGCTGCGGGACCAGAGTTCGGCCACCTTGGCGGACATCGGCAGGTCCATGTCGAGCGCGCCGATGAGTTCCTGCGACAGCCGCACGTCCTTGCGCATCAATTTCATCGTGAAACCCGAATCGAACTTGCCGTTCATGACCCAGGTCGGGAAGCTGTGCTCGGTGACGAAGCTGCGGCCCGATCCGGCGTTGATGCCCTGCAGGAGTTGCTCGACCGGCACGCCGGCTTTCGCCGCCATCCGCGTGACTTCGCCGGCGACCAGCAGGTGCGAGGCAACGAACAGGTTGTTGGCGATCTTGGCGACATGACCCGCGCCGACGCCGCCGACGTGCACGCGCTTTGCGCTCATTGCGGCCAGCACCGGCTCTGCCCGCGCGAGGTCTTCGTCTGCAGCGCCGATGACCATCGTCATCGTGCCGGTGATTGCGCCCTTGGGACCGCCGCTCACCGGCGCGTCCATGAACTGCATGCCGACCGCTGCGAGTTGCGCGGCAAGGCGGCGGGTCGTGTCCGGATGCGAGGTCGAGGTGTCGATGACCAGCATGCCGGGCTTTGCGTTGCCGATGATGCCGTCCGCACCTGCGACCACCTCGGCGACGATGGCCGCGGTCGGCAGCGAAAGCACGACCATGTCGCACGCGGCGATCACTTCCGCGATGGAGTCGCGCACCGCGATGCCTTCGCCTGCGAGTGCATCGCGGGTGGCGGCGGAGGCGTCCGTGCCGACGACGGTGAAACCGCCACGCTGGAGCGAAAGGGCCATGCCGCGCCCCATGTTGCCGAGGCCGATGACGCCGATGACGCCAATAGCGCCGATATCGCGTGCTGCGCCGATGTTTTGCATTTCAGGATCTCTCTGGACGTGTGTGGATGGCCAAGAGAATCCCACCGCGGCGAAGGGGAATCAATGACAACGTCAGTACAATTTTGTTGCTTTCAAGTCAACGCTCGTCATCGGGCCTTCAAGGAACATCGGTATGGAGCCATCGATCGACGACCGGCGCGTCAGGTATCTCTACGAGGCGGTGACGGTCGGCTCGGTCCGCGCCGCGGCCGACAAGATGGACCTCAATGCGTCGGTCGTCAGCCGGCAGATTGCGCAACTCGAAGCCGAACTCGCCATTCCGCTGATGGAGCGACACGGCCGCGGCGTAAAGCCGACGGATGCCGGGCAGATGCTGGTCGACTACTTCCGACAGCACCGGGCCCATCAGGACGATCTGATGACCAAGCTGCAGGAGGTGAGGGGGCTCGCGCGGGGCCATATCGACCTGGTGCTGGGCGAAGGTTTCGTCAGCGACCTCATGAGCAGTCCGCTGCAGAACTTCTGGAAGCAGTACCCGGAGCTCACCGTCACGATGCACCTGGCCGGGACCAACGACGTGCTGCGACAGGTGGCCGAGGACGTCGCGCACATTGGTCTGGTCTACAACCCGCCGGTCATCCCGTCGATCCGGTCGAGGGCTGCCGTGCGCCAGCCGATGTGCGCCATCACGGTGCCGGGACATCCGCTGGCCGAGCTCCAGCGGCAGCCGCTGCTCAAGCATGTGTGCGCCTATCCGCTGGCGCTGATGCATGGCTCGTACGGCACGCGCCAGGTCATCGCGCTGGCCGAGCAGATGGAGCGCATCCGCATCGAGCCGACGCTCATCACCGATTCGATCTCGGTCATCAAGCAGTTCGTGAAGGCGGGTTTGGGCGTGAGTCTGTTGCCAGCGTTCGCGGTAACGCAGGAGGTCGATGCCGGTGAGTTGGTGGCGCTGCCGATCGACCAGCGTCTGCTCGCCGGCGCAGAAGCGCACATCGTCACGCGCCTGGGCCGTCAGCTGCCGATGGCGGCAAATCAGCTGCTGCTGCAGCTGATATCGGAAATGCGCGCTTTCAGGGATACGCGACAGAACAAAGAGAAGATTCGCACATGAAAGAACAGCAAGAATACAAAGAAGCGCTATGGCCGACGCTGGTTCGGCAAGCCCATGCGCTCAGGAAAACCTCGCCTGTCCTCGCGCCGGACCTCGACGCGCTGGTGCTCGAAAGAACGTCGTTCGCGGATGCGCTTTGCGCTGTCTTGTCGGGAGCGATGTCCACGGCGGTCCCGGCTTCGATCCGTCTGGATAAGGTGTTCTGCGAAGTTCTGCAAAACGATCCCGACATTGCCGAATCTGCCGCCGTCGATCTCGAGAAATTGGCTTCCGTGAACCCTGCCTGCCCCGACATGCTGACCGGCCTGTTGAGCGTTCGCGGCTTCCAGGCGCTGCAGCTTCACCGCATCGATCACGCGCTATGGAAGAGTGGGCAGACCCAGTTGGCCGTGCTGCTGCAGAACTGGGGCGCCATCCGTTACGCGATGGACATCCATCCTGC
>JAQGMX010000486.1 GCA_028292145.1 Variovorax sp. | reverse complement strand
GTGAGCGCTTCCTCGATCTGCTGCGGGCAGATGAAGTGGATGTGGCTGTCGATGCCGCCGGCCGTGACGATGTTGCCTTCGCAGCTGATGACTTCGGTGCCGGGGCCGATCACGATGTCGACACCCGGCTGCACGTCCGGATTGCCGGCCTTGCCGATCGCGACGATGCGTCCGCCCTTCAGGCCGATGTCGGCCTTGACGATGCCCCAGTGGTCGAGGATCAGCGCATTGGTCATCACGGTGTCGACGGCGCCTTCCGCACGCATCTTCTGCGACTGCGCCATGCCGTCGCGGATCGTCTTGCCGCCACCGAACTTCACTTCTTCGCCGTAGCCGCCGGCACGCAACGTGTAGTCGGCCTCGACCTCGATCACGATGTCGGTGTCGGCCAGCCGAACGCGGTCGCCGACGGTGGGGCCGAAGATCTCGGCGTACGCGCGCCTTCCGATGGTCGCCATTTAGAGTTTCCCTTGGACGAGGCCGCGAAAGCCGTAGACGATGCGGTCACCGGCGAAATCGCAGAGTTCGACCGTGCGCTGCTGGCCGGGCTCGAAGCGCACCGCCGTGCCCGACGCGATGTTCAGGCGCATGCCGTGTGCGGCGGCGCGGTCGAAGCCGAGCGCGCCGTTGGTTTCTGCGAAGTGATAGTGCGAGCCGACCTGGATCGGCCGGTCGGCGGTGTTCTGCACCACCATCGTGAGCGTGCGGCGGCCGGGGTTGAGCGTGTGGTCGCCGTCGTCGGTGAAGAGTTCGCCGGGGATCATGGATGTCCTTCCCGATCCGGTCAGGCGAGCTGCGTGAGCAACGCGGCGCCGAACAGCGCCACGGCGGCACCCGTCGCGCGCGGCAGCCAGGCGCCGCGCTGGCGCAGCGTCCAGCCGATGGCGATACCGGCGGCATGCAGCGTCGCGGTGGCGACGACCATGCCGGCGACGGCAGCGGCTGCACCGTGATCGCCCGACAACTCGTAGCCATGCGCCACGCCGTGGAAGACCGCAAACGCGCCGACCACAGCCGCCGCGACCGGGCCGGGCAACCGCAGCCGCGTGGCGACCAGCAGGCCAATCACCAGCAACGAAGCCGCGATCATGGGTTCGACGCCCGGCACCTGAACGCCGGCCAGTCCGACCAGCGCGCCGGCCAGTAGCATCGCCGCGAAACCGAGCGGCGCCCAGAGCATGTCGCGTCCGCTGCGGGCGATGAGTGCGCTCCAGAGGCCGACGGCGACCATCGCCGCCAGATGGTCGAGGCCGGTGAACGGATGCAGGAAGCCCTGCACGAATCCGGTGTCGTGGTGCGCTGCACCGTCCACGCCGGTGTGGGCCGAGGCCAGCAACGGCAGTGCGCCGATCGCGACTGCAGCAAGAGAAGGCAGCACGGCTGCAAGGGAAGAACGCGTCAGGCGCATGGAGGGTCTCCGCTCGAAAAAAAGAAGGAATCAGACGATCGGCTGGTGCACCGTGACGAGCTTGGTGCCGTCCGGGAAGGTCGCCTCGACCTGAATGTCGGGAATCATCTCAGGTACGCCGTCCATGACGTCGGCGCGGGTGAGCACGTTGCGACCGTCGCTCATCAGCGCCGCAACGCTCTTGCCGTCGCGCGCGCCTTCCATGACGGCGGCGGAGATCAGGGCGACGGCTTCGGGGTAGTTGAGCTTGAGTCCGCGCGCCTGCCGGCGCTCGGCCAGCAGCGCGGCCGTGAAGATCAGCAGCTTGTCTTTTTCGCGGGGCGTGAGTTCCATTTGCAAACCTTTGCAATTGGCGTGCCCGACGCGCGCAAGGCTGGCGTTGCGCGTCAGATGCAGGCGGCATGCCTTTCTGCCTGGCGCGACTGCGTGGGTGGCGGAGACTTGACAGTAGAGGTGAAGGGCATCGAGATTATTTTTTTTGCAGCGTGGGCTGTGAGCCTATGGCCTGCCCGGACTTGTCGGAGAGCACTTTCTGGTTCTGCATTTCCTGCAGCCTGGCCAATGCGTACGGCATATTCCCTTCTTGTCGCGCGATGTTGAGGCAGAGGGCCAGACACGCGTGCTGCCCGGCGAGCCTCAGCGCATTGGGATCGTGCAGTGCTGCCCCTTTTTTGGTGTCGACTCTGCCGTTGATTATCGAGACCTGTCCGGCCGTTCCCTTGTCGGAGGAACCGAAATTGATGACGATTCGCGGAAACATCACTTGAACGTTCGCAGGTTCGTTATTCATCATGAAATCTTCACGCCGCGGCGCTGACTTTCCCTCTTTCTGAGCGATGAAATTGGTCCGGATGCCGAGGTCGGGAAAGTCGGCGAAGGTGGAGACGCCGGCTGCCTTGCTGACGAGCTCGTTTTCTTCCGCAGACGCATTCGGGTGGATGATGTCCCATCCCTGCCCATTAGGTGGCGCACTGTCGATGGGCGGTCGTACAAATTGCGTCTTGCCGGCACCTGCAGCGGGCATGCGGGTTGCCAACGGTTGGTGAGGGCGTGCAATCGGGTTGGAAATTTTGCGGTAGGTGGTCATCTGAAGGGTCCGAATGCGCTGCCACGGCGGCAGCACCGACGAAAGTACCGCTGATGGCCTCGGCGACCTTTCGGATAACTCCGAGATCGCCGGGCCGATGGCATGCTTTCTGCACCTCCATACAGTGAACGAAGCCGCCCCTGCAGCAGCGCCGCCTCCCGCCGCACCCGAAAACGACGCTCCCCAGCGCATCGTCAAGGTCCGGCGCGACTACAACAGCTGGGTGGCGCGCGAGACGCTTGAAGACTACGCGCTGCGCTACACGCCGCAGCGCTTCCGGAAGATGTCGGAATGGCGGGTGGCGAATACCGCGTTCGGCGGGGCGGCATCGTTCCTGATCCTGGAGGCGGTCGGCGCGACGCTGCTGGTGCAATACGGCTTCGTGAACGCGTTTTGGGCGATCCTGGCGACCGGCCTCATCATTTTCATGGCCGGCCTGCCGATCAGCGTCTACGCGGCGCGCTACGGCGTCGACATGGATCTGCTCACGCGCGGTGCCGGCTTCGGCTATATCGGCTCGACGCTCACCTCGCTGATCTACGCGTCTTTCACGTTCATCTTCTTTGCGCTCGAAGCCGCAGTGATGGCTTATGCGCTGGAGCTGGCGCTGGGCATACCGCCGGCCTGGGGTTACCTCGTCTGCGCACTGGTGGTGATTCCGCTGGTGACGCACGGCGTCTCGGCCATCAGCTGGCTGCAGATCTGGACCCAGCCGCTCTGGCTTGTGATGCTCGTGGTGCCTTTTGCCTATGTGCTGGTGCGCGATCCTGGTGCATTTTCCGGAATAACGCACTATGCAGGCGCAAAAAAAGAGGGTTCGAGCTTCGATATGCACCTGTTCGGTGCTGCGCTCACGGTCGGCATTGCGTTGATCACCCAGATGGGTGAGCAGGCCGACTACCTGCGCTTCATGCCGGTCCGCGGCGCGGCCAACCAGAAGCGCTGGTGGGCCGGTGTGCTCGTCGGCGGGCCCGGCTGGACGGTGATGGGCGTGCTCAAGATGCTGGGCGGCGCGCTGCTCGCCTATCTCGCGATCAGCCACATGGTGCCGCCGGAGCGGGCCGTTGATCCGAACCAGATGTATCTGGCCGCGTACGAATACGTGTTCCCCGACTACGGCTGGGCCGTGGCGGCCACGGCTCTGTTCGTCGTGGTTTCCCAGCTCAAGATCAACGTCACCAACGCCTATGCCGGCTCGCTGGCCTGGAGCAATTTCTTCTCGCGCGTCACGCACAGCCATCCAGGGCGCGTGGTGTGGGTGGTGTTCAACGCGCTCATCGCCTTCATGTTGATGGAAATGAATGTGTTCGAGGCGCTGGGCGACGTGCTGGGTCTCTACGCCAACATCGCCATCGCCTGGATGATGGCCGTGGTCGCCGATCTGGTCATCAACAAGCCGTTGGGTCTGTCGCCGCCGGGTATCGAGTTCAAGCGCGCGCATCTCTGGGACATCAACCCGGTCGGCGTCGGCGCGATGGCGCTGGCCTCGGCGCTGTCGATCTGCGCCTATCTCGGGTTTTTCGGTTCCCTGGCGCAGTCGTTTTCGGCCGTGATCGCGCTCGGCACCGCACTGGTGACTTCACCGCTCATCGCCTGGGCCACGCGCGGCAAGTACTACCTGGCGCGCGGCCCCGAGTACGACGCACATCAGGCGAAGGTCGCGCGCGGTGCGGTGCGCTGGGCGCGTGTGGAAACCACATCCAATGCGGCATCCGATGCGATCCGCCGTCTAATTGTGCAGCGCTGCGTGATCTGCGAGCGCGACTACGAAGCGCCCGACATGGCCCATTGCCCCGCCTACCAGGGCGCGATCTGTTCGCTGTGCTGCACGCTCGACGCCCGCTGCAGCGACCTCTGCAAGCCGCAGGCGAGCTTGTCGGTGCAGTGGTCGGGCGCGCTGCGATGGCTGCTGCCGCGGCGTGTGTGGCCGTATCTCGACACCGGGCTCGGTCATTTTCTCCTGCTGACGCTGATCGTTGTGCCGCTGCTGGCGACCGTTTTCGGTGTGCTCTACCAGCAGGAACTGCGCGCGCTCGGCGAGGGCGCCATTGGCCTTTTGCCGCCCGGCGATGTCGCGACAGCCGTGCTGAAGGCGCAGTACGCGTCGCTGCGCTCGGGTTTCCTGAAGTCGTATATGGCGCTGCTGCTCATCGCTGGCATCGTGGCCTGGTGGCTGGTGCTGGCGCATCAGAGTCGCAAGGTGGCGCAGGAGGAATCGAACCGCCAGACGCATCTGCTGGTGCGCGAGATCGAGCTTCACCGCGAGACCGACCGCGCGCTGCAGGCCGCCAAGCAGAGCGCCGACGAGGCTCGCGAAGTGGCCGAACAGGCCCAGCTGGCCGCCGAAGACGCCCGTCGCGCGGCCGATCATGCGAACCAAGCCAAGAGCCGCTACATCAGCGCCATCAGCCATGAACTGCGCACGCCGCTCAACAGCATCCTGGGCTATGCGCAGCTGATGGGCGAAGACGCCTCGGTGCCGCCGCACCGGCAACAGGCGGTTGCGGTGATCCAGCGCGGCGGCGAGCATCTGCTGTCGCTGATCGAAGGTACGCTCGACATTGCCCACATCGAGGCCGGCAAGCTCACGTTGCACGCGCGTCCGATGCAGTTCGGCGAGACCCTGCGCGAACTCGCCGACATGTTCGAACTGCAGGCGTCCGAGAAAGGGTTGGCCTTCCGTTTCGAGCCGACGGGCGACGTGCCCGAGGTGGTACGCGCCGACGAGAAGCGCGTCCGCCAGATCTTGATCAACCTGCTGGGCAATGCGATCAAGTTCACCTCCAGCGGGCGCGTCACGCTGCGGCTGCGCTATGCGCGCGAGTTCGCGGCGCTGGAGATCGAAGACACCGGACCCGGCATGTCGACCGAAGAGATCGAGCGCATCTTCGAACCCTTCGCACGCGGTGCGCCGGGCATGTCGGGCGGCGGCGGTGCGGCACCCGCGCGGCAGGTGCCGGGTGCCGGGCTTGGTCTGACGATCGCGAAGATGCTGACCGACCTGATGGGCGGCGAGATGTCGGTGCAGAGCACGCCGGGCGCAGGGTCGGTGTTTCGCGTGCGGCTGTTCCTGCCGCGCGTGCACGGCGACGCTGGCCGTCTGCGGCCCCCGGCGCAGGACCGGTCGACCCGGACGCCGCGGCGCGGCTATCTGGGCGACCGCCGGCGGGTGCTCGTCGTCGACAACGAGGAGGCCGACCGCGATCTGCTCGGCCGTCTGCTGGAACCCCTCGGCTTCGAACTGCGCACGGCGGCCAGCGGTCACGACGCGCTCGACTTGATCGCGGCGGGCTTTCGGCCTGACGCGATGCTCGTCGACCTCGCCATGCCGGGTATCGACGGCTGGGAAACCGTGCGCCGCGCACGTGCGTTTGCGGACGGGCTGGCGCCGAAACACGTCGCCATCGTCTCGGCCAACGCTTTCGACAAGCGACTCGAGAACGACGCCGGCATTGCGCCCGAAGACTTCTTCGTCAAGCCAGTGCGCCACAGCGAACTGCTCGACTGGCTGGAGAGACGCTTGAATCTGCAATGGTCCGAAGCGCCGGTTTTGCCTGTGACGACTGCCAACACGCCAGCGCGTGCCCTGGTCGCGCCGTCCGAGGAACGCCTGGCTGCTTTGAAAGACGCGGTCGGTTTGGGTTACTTTCGGGGAATCATGAATCAGCTGGATGCCATCGACATCGCCGAACCCGAATGCGCAGCCTGGACTGCGAACCAGCGCGCGCTGGCGAGCCAGTTCCGTTTCGAGGCGATGCTTTGAGCACGAACGCCGACCCGGCACGCCGCGCGCTGGCCAGCAACAGCGACCTGGTCCTGATCGTCGATGACGTGCCGGACAACCTTGCCGTGCTTCACGACGCACTCGACGAATCCGGCTACACCGTGCTCGTTGCCACCAGCGGCGAAGCGGCGCTGGCAAGGGCTGTGCAGGCACGACCGGACATCGTGCTGCTCGACGCCATGATGCCCGGCATGGACGGCTTCGAGGTCGCGCGGCGACTCAAGGCCGATCCGGCGACGGCGCACATACCGATCGTCTTCATGACCGGCCTGACCGAGACCGAACATCTCGTCGCGGCGCTGGAGGCGGGTGGCGTCGACTACGTGACCAAGCCGATCAAGCCGAAGGAAGTGCTCGCGCGAATGAATGTGCATCTGCAAGGCGCGAGGCGTTCGCGTCAGGAGGCGCAGCAGGCGGGGCAGGCGCGCAGTGCGCTGGATGCCTTTGGCTACGCCAGCATCACGGTCAGGTTGCCCGAAGGGAAGATCATCTGGCAGACCCCGCTCGCGCGCGAGCTGCTTTTGCGTTATTGCGAAACCACGGCTCCCGAAGCGCCGCAAATACTGCTCGACTGGCTGACACGGCATCTGCCGGATGCGCAGGAGCGACAGGTCGAGCCACCAATACTTTCGATCGTGCGCGGCGCGCTCACGCTGACGCTCCGCCTGCATCAGCAGACAGGACACGACGATGCGGGCGATGACTGGCTCATCATCATGCGAGAGGTTTCAGACGCAAGCGTGATCGAGGTTATGAGCCTAAGCTTGAAGCTGACTGCGCGCGAGGCCGAAGTGCTTTACTGGGTCGTGAAGGGCAAAACCAATCGCGACATCGGCGAGATCGTCGGCAGCAGCCCAGCCACGGTCAAGAAGCATCTCGAACGTGTTTACGTCAAGCTTGGCGTCGAAACGCGCACGGCGGCTGCGGGCGTGGCAACGCGACGCATCCGCGCATTGCAGCCTCAGATCGAAATCTGAGACTGCACTTGAGGATCAGGCTTCGACGGGCGAAGCGGCGACCAGATGCTCGGTCAGGAACCAGACCTGCAGCTCGTTGGTACGCAGCACGTTGCTGACGAAAACGTCGTTGCTGCCGTCATCGCCCGACTCGTCGACGGCCTTTGCGGCCTTGCGCGCTTCGACGATGATCATTTCGTGTGCTTCTGCAAGGCGACGGATCTGCACTGCAGCCGGTTCGCGACCACGCGGAGGGCGCGGGATCTTCGTGGTTTCGGCAATGTCGGCCGCCATGGCGAGCGCGATGCCGCCGAGCAGCTGAATGCGTTCGGCAAGAATATCGACGAGCAGGACCTGCGCTTCGAAATGCTGGTCGTACATCAGATGCAGCTGGTTGAACGTCGGGCCGACGACCTGCCAGTGGTGCTTCTTGTACATGTCGCGCAGAGTGATCGTGTCTGCCAGACATTGGTTGAGCAACGCAACGCTTTCCTTGCAGACCTTTTCGGACAAGCCGTTGGGAAGCTTGACGATCTCGCCGTACTTCTGCGTTTCATGGCTCTTCTGGTCGAGATTGGGGACGACGGCTTGCTTGTCGGTTGCAGACTTGTCGCCGAGAGTGGACGATGCTTTTTCGTTTGTAGCCATGGGGACTCCAGGTATTGGTTATCGGAATGGATAATTTCTAAACCTGGCGCCGTTTCCATTGCGTAGGCAATCCCACCTTTGCGTGTGCGCGAAAGTCCCGCTGGCAAGACGGCTTGCGTCTGTTCGCGCCACATTTGGTTTCGAAGTACGTTTTTCGGAGCGGCATCCGGACACGGAAACTCTTTCAGGAGACAGAAATGAAGAAAATCGGATTGATCGGCGTCGGCATGATGGGCCACGGCATTGCAAGCAACATCGTCAGGCATGGCTATCCGCTGGCCGTGCTGGAGCATCCCGGCAACCAGCCGTTGGACGCGCTGAAAGCAGCCGGCGTCACCACCTTCACCACCGCGAGCGAGCTTGCAGCATCGGTCGACATCCTGCTGCTCTGCGTGACCGGATCGCCGCAGGTCGAGGCGGTGCTGCTCGGCCAAGCCGGCGAGGGCAGTGTCCTGCAAGGCATGCGCCCCGGCCTGATCGTCATCGACTGCTCGACCGCGATCCCGACATCGACCGAGCGCCTTGCCCGATGCGTGGCCGAAGCCGGCGGACGCTTCATGGATTCCGCGATGACCCGCACGCCGAAGGAAGCGGCGGAAGGGCGGCTGAACCTGCTGGTCGGTGCGGACGATGCGCTGTTCGCAGAGGTTCGCCCGCTCCTTGCCTGCTTCGCCGAGAACATCACCCACGCGGGCCCGGTCGGCGCCGGTCACCGCATGAAGCTTCTGCATAACTACGTGTCGCTCGGGTCGGTTGCGCTGATTGCCGAAGCGGCCGCATGTGCCGAGCGTGCGGGCGTCGCGCCCGAAGTGTTCGTCGATGTGCTGAGCAAGGGCGGTGGCGGTGGGACTGCGCTGGAGCGGTTGAAGCCGGTGTTGCTGGCAAAGGACCCGAACGGGCTGCGCTTCGCGATGTCGAATGCGCTCAAGGATCTCGGCTACTACACGACCATGGCCGCCGACAGCAATTCCGCCCGCGCCATCGCCGACGGCGTGCGCCAGACCTTCGAGCGTGCGACGCAGGAAGGCGATGCGCAGGCATTCGTGCCCGAACTTGTCGCATTGTTGGCAAGTCGCGGCGACGGCAAGTAGCAGCAAGCCGTCGAGATGGCCTGCAAATCAGCCGGCCATGCCTTCCACCAGGAACCGCACGCGCCGCACGCCCTGCCACTCATCCGCATCGAGCCTGAAAGCCAGCGTCGCGCGCGGCGGCAGCGGCTCGGTGTGGCTGAACCAGATGCCGTCGACCGGCTTGCCCTGATGCTTGAGCTTGAGCGCGAGATGTTTCTCGCCGATCAGGCGCTGCGAGATCACTTCGACCTCTTCGCTGAAGGTCGGCGGCGCGAAGCCCTGGCCCCAGACCTCGCGATGCAGCGTGTCGACCAAGTCGACGCGCAGGTATTCGGGCGAGAGCGGGCCGTCGGTGTCGAGCCGGCGCGTCAGCGTCGCTGCGTCGAGCCATTCGCGGGCGACCTCGGCCAGCGCACGCTCGAACACTTCGAACTTCTCGCGCGCCACCGTGCAGCCGGCCGCCATCGCATGGCCGCCGAAGCGCAGCAGCACGCCCGGGTGGCGCTTGGCCACCAGGTCGAGCGCATCGCGCAGATGGAAGCCGGGAATCGAGCGGCCGGAGCCCTTGAGTTCGTGCGACTTGCCCGGCGCGCCGCTGGCCGCGAAGACGAAAGTCGGGCGGTGGAAGCGGTCCTTGATGCGCGAGGCGACGATGCCGACCACGCCTTCGTGGAAGTCGGGGCCGAAGACGCTGATCGCGGCCGGCGTCGCATCTTCCGCCGTGACGAACAGCGATTCCGCCAGCAACAGCGCGCGTTCACGCATGCCGCCCTCGATGTCGCGACGCTGGCGGTTGATGCCGTCGAGCAGGCGCGCGAGTTCGTCGGCGCGACCGGGGTCGTCGGTCAGCAGGCATTCGATGCCCAGCGTCATGTCGGCCAGCCGTCCGGCCGCGTTGATGCGCGGGCCGAGCGCGAAGCCGAAATCGAAGGTGGTGGCGGTCGGCGCGTTTCGTCCCGCAGCGCGGAACAGCGCGGCGACGCCGGCCGGCATCGATCCTGCGCGGATGCGGCGCAGGCCTTGCGCGACCAGGCGGCGGTTGTTGGCGTCGAGCTTGACGACGTCGGCGACGGTGCCCAGCGCCACCAGCGGCAGCAGCGCGTCGAGCTTCGGCTGGCTGGCGACGTCGAAGACGGCGCGCGCGCGTAGCTCGGAGCGCAGCGCCAGCAGCACATAGAAGATCACGCCGACGCCGGCGATGCTCTTGCTCTCGAAGTTGCAGGCCGGCTGGTTCGGGTTGACCATCACATCGGCCTCGGGCAGCGTCGGGCCAGGCAGGTGGTGGTCGGTCACTAGCACCTGCAGGCCACGCGCCTTGGCTGCAGCCACGCCTTCGACGCTGGCGATGCCGTTGTCGACGGTGATCAGCATGTCGGCGCCGGCGTCGGCCACACGCTCGGAAATCGGCGGCGTCAGGCCGTAGCCGTCGACGACGCGGTCGGGGACCAGGTAAGTGACGTGTTTCGCACCGAGCAGCTTCAGGCCGCGGACGGCCACCGCGCAGGCGGTCGCACCGTCGCAGTCGTAATCGGCGACCACACAAAGACGCTTGCCGTCGCGAATCGCATCGGCCAGCAGCACGGCGGCGGCGCGGGTGCCGAAGAGCGTGTCGGGCGGCAGCAGGCGCGCCAGGCCGTCGTCGAGCTCTTCCTTGCCGAGCACGCCGCGCGCCGCGAACAGGCGCGCCAGCAACGGATGCACGCCCGCCTGCTCCAGCGCCCAGACGGAACGCGGCGGGATGTCGCGTGCGACGATCTTCACAGCGCCTCGAGCACGGCGGTGGCCTGCGTGCGATTCATCTGGCGCTTCAGCCGGCCGAACAGACCGCCCGTTCGGGGCGTGAAGCTGCGCGCGGCGCGGTCGCCGCACAGCGTGAGCGTGACGGGTTCGCCGCGCGTGCAGGCGGCCAGCAGTTCGGCGACAGGGCCGGCGTCGAGCGCTTGCCAGGCTGCAGTCCAGGCGGCGGCGTCGTCGGCGAGTGCGGGCTTACGGAGTGTGTCGATCACCAAAGGCGCCACCTTGCCTTCCTTGA
>JAQGMX010000158.1 GCA_028292145.1 Variovorax sp. | reverse complement strand
TTCGACTGGGGATCGCTGCGCGCGGTGGTGCGGCATCCGCGCATGTCGAGCGCGGTGATGCTGGCGACGGTGGCCGTCACGGTCGCGACCGACAACCTGGCGGCCGGGGTGGCGGTGGGCGTGATGTTGAGCGGCGTCTTCTTCACCTTCAAGGTCGCGCGACTGATGGACGTCACGGCCGAAGACTCGCCCACGCTACGCACCTACCGCGTGCGCGGCCAGGTCTTCTTCGCATCGGCGGACCTCTTCGTCGACGCCTTCGACACGCGCGACACCGAAGACCGGCCGGTGCGCATCGACGTTTCGCAGGCGCATTTCTGGGACGTGACCGCAGCCGGAGCGCTCGACAAGGTGGTGCAGCGGCTGCGCAAGCACGGCAGTACGGTCGAAGTGATCGGGCTGAACCGCGCGAGCGAAGTGCTGATCGACAAGCTCGGCAGCACGCACTGAGGGCGACCATGCAGCTCGACTACCTCGATTTCGAGTTCAGTGACGAAGAGAGCGGTCACGGCAGCTTCGACGCCATGGCCTCGGTCACGGCCGACCGGCTGCCCGCCGTTCTCGCCGAAATCGACCGCGTGCTGGCCTGGGCCGAGAAAGCCTTCGGGCCGGGCGCCGGACTGAAGGACGGCCTGGAAGACGGCGGCGAATGGGATTGCGAGGTGCAGCGCGCCGAAGAACTGGGCTCTCCCCCGCGCACGACAGTGACGTTCACGCTCAGCGGCTCACCCGCCTTCTGCGATGCGTTCAGAGACAAATTCGAACTTTTCGGCTGAGCGGCTCCGCTAAGCTGCGGCACCATGCAAAGCCTGAACCTCGCCCTGTTCGACGCCATCGCAGGCGGTTTCGCGCCCCATCCACAGCTACTCACCCTCGCCATCTTCGCAACCGAAGCCGCGCCTTGGCTGGCCGCAGCGCTGATGCTGGTCGCCGGGTTTCGCAGGCCACGCGCGGCCCCCTACCTGCTCATCGCGCTTGCCGTCGCAGTCGCGACCGCCATGCTGACCAAGGACATCGCCGCAGCGCTCGGTTCCCCGCGGCCTTTCATGATCGGCATGAGTCCCTCGCACATCTCGCACGGAGAGCGCGGCGGTCTGCCGAGCACGCATGCAGCCGTAATGTTCGCCGTGGCTTTCATGCTGCTCTTGCACCCGGCCTTGCGCATGGTTGGCGTCGGCGTGGCGCTGCTGGCCGCCGTCACGGCATGGTCGCGCATCTACCTGGGCATCCACTTCCCGCTCGACATCGTGGCGGGCGCGGCGCTTGGTGCTGCCATTGCGGGCGCGGTCGGACTGGCGCTGGCGACCGTCGCAGGCCATCGCGGTATCGCCTTGGCCGGGCAGTCGGCCGCGCATCCGCTGGCGCGCGCACTGCTGCACGGCAATGCAAGCCGCTACGCCGTGCTGCTCTGCGCCGTCGCAGCGCTGGCGGTCGGGTTCGCGATGCCGCAAGCGCTCGCTGCCGACCTGGTGCGCGAAGGCGGCCCGGTCGAAACCTGGACGGTCGTGCTGTATCTGCTGGCGATTGCCGGCGTGCTGGCGACGCAGCGCGCTTCCCTGAGCATGGCCGACAAGACGGCGCTGGGCATCGTGCTGCTGGCGCTTGCCGGTCGCGAAGCCGATCTGCTCGACCTGAGCACCGTCGGCACCTTCGCCGTCGCGGTTCCGCTGGCGCTGTCTGCAGGATGGCTGGTCCTGCAATACGGCGCCGGCTGGCGTCAGGCAACCGCGCGGCCGCAGTGGCGTACGCCCGCGGCGACGGTGCTGATGTTCATGGCCGTGGCCGCGTTCGTCGGCATCCTTGACCAGACACCAGCGGCGCTGGGCGAATTGGGTGTGCACGCCCGGCTGCCGGCACTGGTCTGGCTGGTGATGCAGAGCGCCGAAGAAATCCTGGAGCTCGCGCTTCCGGTGCTCGCGATGCTGGCGCTGATCCAGGTCTGGCTGGGCCGCAACGGTGCCGTCTACGGCACGCCCGCCCCTTCAGCCTAAGCCGTTCTTACTTCTTGTCGCCGCCCGGCACCTTGCCTTCGACGCCCTTGACATAGAAGTTCACGCCCGACAAGAACTTGTCGTCCGCCACAGCACCGCCTGCCACCAGTTCCTTGCCGTCCTGGCCGACGATCGGGCCTTTCCATATCGAGAAGCTGCCGTCCTTCAGGCCGGCCTTCACCGTATCGACCTTGGTCTTGATCTCGGCCGGCACGTCTTCGGCCACCGACACGATGTCGATCGCGCCTTCCTTCACGCCCCACCAGGCCTGGCCGGTTGCCCACTTGCCGTCCAGCGCATCCTGCGTTGCCTTGATGTAGTACGGCGCCCAGTTGATGACGGCCGATGCCAGATGGGCCTTCGGGCCGTAGGCGGTCATGTCCGAATCCCAGCCGAAGGCGCGCTTGCCTTTTTCCTGCGCGGTCTTGAGCACGGCCGGCGAATCGGTGTTCTGGAACAGCACGTCCGCGCCGCCGTTGATCAGCGCGGTCGCGGCTTCGGTTTCCTTCGGCGGGCTGAACCATTCGTTGACCCAGACGACCTTGGTCGTGATCTTCGGGTTCACCGACTGCGCGCCCAGCGTGAAGCTGTTGATGTTGCGCAGCACTTCGGGAATCGGCACCGAGCCGACGACGCCGAGCGTGTTGGTCTTGGTCATACCACCCGCGATGATGCCGGCCATGTAGGCGCCTTCATAGGTGCGGCTGTCGTAAGTGCGCATGTTTTCGGCGGTCTTGTAGCCGGTAGCGTGTTCGAACTTCACGTCCTTGCTGTCGGCCGCGACCTTGAGCATCGGTTCCATGTAGCCGAAGGTGGTGCCGAAGATCAGCTTGTTGCCCTGGCCGACGAAGTCGCGGAAAACCCGCTCGGCATCGGCCGACTCTGGCACGCTCTCGACGAAGGTCGTCTTGATCTTGTCGCCGAACTCCTTCTCCAGCGCCTTGCGGCCGTTGTCGTGCGCAAAGGACCAGCCGCCGTCGCCGACCGGGCCGACATAGGCGAAAGCGATGTTCAGCGGCGCCGGTGCGGCGGCGGCGGCCGGTGCGGGCGCGGCCGGTGCGGCAGCGGCGGGCGTAGGAGCGTCCTCCTTCTTGCCGCAGCCGATCAGGGCGGCGGAAGCGACGGCCGTCAGGGCGGCCAGCTTGAGCAGGGAGCGCTTGTTCAAATCGTTCATTGTCGAAATCCTCGGAGGACAGGTTGGCGAAAAATCAAAACGCATGCAGTGACCGAAACGGCCACATCGCAAGCGCGAACACCGCGGAACCGGCTTT
>JAQGMX010000383.1 GCA_028292145.1 Variovorax sp. | reverse complement strand
GGATGAAGTCCAGCAAATGCTCGAATTCTTCTTCGGTCTCGCCGGGGACACCCGCGATGAAGGTACTGCGAATATCCAGCTGCGGACACACCTCGCGCCAGCGCGCGATGCGCTCCAGGTTGCGCTCGCCGCTCGCCGGCCGCTTCATGCGGCGCAGCACGTCCGGATGGCTGTGTTGCAGCGGCACATCGAGGTAGGGCAGGACCTGGCCGCTCGCCATCAACGGGATCACCTCGTCGACGCTCGGATATGGATAGACGTAGTGCAGTCGCACCCACGCACCGTATGGCTCAGCGATTTCGCCCAGCGTACGGACCAGCTCCAGCATCCGCGTCTTCACAGGCTTGCCGTCCCAGAAACCGGTGCGGTACTTGACGTCGACGCCATAGGCCGACGTATCCTGGCTGATCACCAGCAACTCTTTCACGCCACCTTCGAACAAGGCCTTGGCTTCACTCAACACATCGCCAACAGGCCGGGACACGAGGTCACCGCGCATCGACGGGATGATGCAGAAAGTGCAGCGATGATTGCAGCCTTCGCTGATCTTGAGATAGGCGTAGTGGCGCGGCGTGAGCTTGAGGCCGGCGACGCCGAACGCATTGGGCACGAGATCGATGAACGGGTCGTGCGGCTTCGGCAGATTGGCATGGACCGCATCCATCACCTCTTGCGTGGCGTGTGGACCGGTCACGGCCAGCACACTGGGATGCATCTGGCGAACCAGATTGCCGCCGCCATCGCCGCTCTTTGCTCCGAGACATCCGGTGACGATCACACGGCCGTTGGTGGCCAGCGCTTCGCCGATGGTGTCGAGGCTTTCGCGCACGGCGTCGTCGATGAAGCCGCAGGTGTTGACGATCACCAGATCGGCACCTTCGAAGGTTTTGGAGGTCTGGTAGCCCTCGGCGCTCAGGCGCGTCAGGATCAGTTCGGAATCGGTAAGGGCCTTGGGGCAGCCCAGGCTCACGAAACCCACCTTGGGGGCGGCAGGCATCGCGGTTCTTTCGGGGGAGACAACTTCACTCATATCTGTCTATTGTCCCCGTTAATGTCCCCGTCCGGGCGCCGCGCGTTTCAGGGACGCTTGATCCCGAAAGCGTCCAGCACCTGCTCGGTGTTTTTCTGCATCTGCTCCTGCATCTTCATCAGCACGGTTTTCGACTGGTCGACGTAGTTGCCCATCACGCCCTGGAGCACCGGCGACTGCGCGGACATGAACCGCGCCCACACCTCCGGCGTCAGGCCGTCGGCCTGGGTTGCAAGCTGCGCCTGCATCTCGGTCATCGCCTGAATGTTTTTTTCCAGATAATTGCCCAGATAGCCGCGCACAGCCTTCCCATGAAAGCGGATGATGCTGGCCAGCACGGGCTCGGTGAAGATCGGCGCACCGCCAGCTTCCTCCTCCAGAATGATCTGCAGCAGGATGCTGCGCGTGAGGTCGTCCCCGCTCTTGGCGTCTCGCACCACGAAAGGTGCGTTTTCGATCACCAGCTGCTTCACTTCTGTGAGCGTGATGTAGGCGGAAGTGTCCGTGTCGTAGAGCCTGCGGTTCGGGTATTTCTTGATTACACGCTGAACCGGCTTGTCTCCGGACTTCTTGCTCTGCACTAAGGACTCCTTCGGGATGTTCGCGCCGGTGGCGTGCGGATGATTCTAGGGAGCGGAATTGCTGCACTGCGCCAAGGTTTACCCTGACCGCTTTTTCGGTCAGACGTTGCCCGTCGCATATTCGGCGCCGCAGACCTTGCAGACCGCTGATTCCGGACGCTCCGCCACCGCTTCCCGGTAATGCAAGGGACTTTTCACGCTGGCGAAAACCCAGCAGCGCGGGCAGTGCGCATGCCCTGCCGTCGGCAGATAGGCGCGCGCGCGCTGTTCCGCCCGCTCCCGCGTCACCGGTGTGCCCTTGCGCACCATGCGCGCCACATCTTCCGCCGCCGCCGTTCCCAACCGTCCGTTGGCATGATCGCTCAGCCCGTAGACCACGCGCGCAAACTCGATCGGCGCCTGTCGCAGCAAGGCCGCGATGCGTCGTTCTTCAATTGCAGGGTCGGTTTCGAGATGGAGAGGTAGATTCAAGGCACTAACCGTTAACTTTGTGACCAAGTTAACACATTTGGCCTACCCAAGGCTATTGCGGCAAACGACTGGCGCGCAAATGCCTAGCTGAAACGCAAGACAAGGAGCGCTTGTGGCAAGTTACCGCTCGGTCTGGCAACGCGACTAAGCCGGGCTGCAAAGAATTGCACTGAAAATAACGAAAAAACTTGAGAGAAACGAATTGAAAGCGATGAGCTTCAATTCCGAGAAGTCCGCCAAACAGGCTTGAGACTTCAATAACCAATTCTTTAAAAGTTTCCCCTCTGGTCAAGGAGAAAAGAATTGGTAGGCGCGAATGGACTCGAACCATCGACCCCCACCATGTCAAGGTGGTGCTCTAACCAGCTGAGCTACGCGCCTGAATAAATATTCGAGAGCATGATTATAGCACGCAAAAAACAGCCGATCAGCGGCGACGTGCCGATCGCACGCCAGAAACCGATGCGACGACGCCGAGCACCTGCCGAAGCCGGGCCGTATCGGCGATCTCTACCGTGAATGTCATCCACGCCGTGCCTTTGACCGACTGCGTCTGCACGCCGATCACATTCATCTTTTCGCGGGCCAGCACATCGGAAATGTCGCGCAGCAGACCTTGACGGTCGGCAGCCTCGACGGCGACATCCACAGCGTAGACCGAGTTTTCCGATTCTTTCGGCGTGCCCCATTCGACATCGATCACGCGCTCTGCCGTGTGCGAAGCCATCGTCCGGAAGTTGCTGCAGTCCAGTCGGTGCACGCTGACGCCGTGCCCGCGCGTCACGAAACCGCCGATCGGGTCCGGCGGCGCCGGCCGGCAGCATTTGGCGAGTTGCGTCATCAGCGACGAGACGCCGACCACCAGCACCCCGCCCTTGCCCGACTTCTCGCTGCCTCGCGACTTGCGGATCAGCACGCCGTCATCGGGACCCGGCGGCGGCTCTTGCGGACGCAACAGCATTTCGATGTTGCGCAGCGAAAACTCGTCCTTGCCCACGACTTCGAACAGATGGTCGGCCGATTTGAAGCCGAGTTGCGATGCCAGATCTTCCAGCTTGGTCGACGTCTTGCCTTCGCGCTGCAGCACTTTTTCCACAGCCTCGCGCCCACGCGCCACCGTCTCGTGCGTCACCTGCGCGTTGAACCAGGCGCGTACCTTGGCACGCGCACGATGGCTGGCCAGGTAGCCCAACTCGGCGTTGAGCCAGTCGCGCGACGGACCGCCCTCCTTCGCCGCGATCACCTCGACCGTATGGCCGTTCTGCAACGGCGTGTTGAGCGGCACCATCACGCCGTCGATGCGTGCGCCGCGGCAGCGATGACCGAGGCTGGTGTGCACCGTGTACGCAAAATCGACCGCAGTCGCGCCCTGCGGCAGTTCGACGATGGCCGCGTCAGGTGTCAGCACATAGATGCGGTCGTCAAAAAGTCCCTGACCCTGGGTGCCGCCGGAGAGATCGCGCTCCCAGGCCAGCAGTTGCCGCAACACCGCGATCTTGGCGTCGTATTCGCCGGTAGACCACACGCCCGCATAGCCCTTGGTGCCTGCTTCCTTGTAGACCCAGTGCGCCGCCACGCCGTGCTCGGCATGGTCGTGCATCTGCTCGGTCCGGATCTGGATCTCGATCGGCTTTCCGGCCTTTTCGTCGACCACCTTGCGCACGACGGTGTGCAGCGACTGGTAGCCATTTGCCTTCGGGCGTGCGATGTAGTCGTCGAACTCTTCGTCGATGGGCTCGAAGTGCGAATGCACCCAGGCCAGGGCGCCGTAGCAATCCTTGACATCGGGCACCACCACGCGCAGCGCCAGGATGTCGAACACCTGGCCGAAATCGAGCGACTTTCCGCGCATCTTCTTCACGATGCTGTAGATGTTCTTCGGCCGCCCCTGGACGTTGGCGCGGATGCCCTGACCGCGCAGTTCGTGTTCGAGCTGGCTGCGCAGTTGCTCCACGTAGCCTTCGCGCTCGACGCGTTTTTCGTCGAGCAGCCGTGCGATCAACTGATAGGTTTCGGGCTCCAGGAAGCGGAAAGAGAGATCTTCAATCTCCCACTTGACCTGCCAGATTCCCAGGCGGCTGGCCAGCGGCGCGAACACCTGCAGCGATTCACGCGCGACCGATTCCGGCACCGGTTGCCGACTTGCCGCCGCATGGCGCAAGGTCTGAAGTCGCGACGCCAGGCGCAGCATGACGACGCGCAGATCGCGCGAGAACGCGAGCAGCATCTTGCGCACGTTTTCGGTCTGCGCGCCGGTGCCGTCGGCCGAATGCGCGCCGACGGTGGCCGTGCGCGTCTGTTTCTGCACGTGCACGAGCTTGGTCGTCTCGACCGCAAGCGCCGCGAAGTTCTCGCCGAATACCTTGGCGATGACCTCCTGCGGTCGGTTCAGGTGCTGGCAGGAATACACCAGATAGCTGGCCGCCTGCATTGCCTCCGAACCACCCATCGAAGCGACGATAGCCGCGACGGCGTCGGCATGGGCCAGCGTGTTCTCGCCGGTTTCGAGCGTCTCGTCGGCGATCAGCGGTTCTGCAAAAGCGCGGGCCCGAACGAGCATGTGCTCCATGACCGGCGTGCGGTCGGCCGTCGCCGCGGACAACGGATAGTCCACGGTCAAAGGTTCCGACAGGGTTCGGGCCTGCTCGGCGATGCTGGAAGGGTCGCGCTTCACCGGAATCGGGATTCAGTCGAACAAAAATGAAACCACCGCGGCGCTCTGCGCTGCGGCAACGAATGTCGGCGCGTGGCCGACGCCCTCGAAGTCGATGCGCTGCGCACGCGGGCCACGCTCCGTCATGGCAGTGGCGGTCGCCGGCGTCAGGAGGTCCGATTCGGCGCCGCGCACCAGCAACGTGGGGGCGGTGATCGCGTCGTAAAGTGCCCACATCGCCGTTTCGCCTTGCGCAATCGACTCCGGCGTCATGGAGCGGAACGGTACGGCGATGGCAGGGTCGTAGTGCGGCGCGAACGGTCCGGCCGCCGTCGGCGACTCTTCGCTGGAGGCATCCGTCAGGATCCGGGCCGCGCCGTCGGCACTGCGATGCGATACCGGTACAACCATGTGTTGCGACAGTGCCAGCCATTCCTCCGGCGTGTGCGGCCCGAAGCTCCTCGCAAGCGCCCACATGGCGTCCGCCGCGTCCTGGAGCGTTTCATATCGGCCGCCGACGCCGACATACGCGCCAATCCGCGCAAGCGCCGCCGGATCGAGCGCCGGACCGACGTCGTTGATCACGAAGCGACGTACCGGCGACGGCAGCGGGAAATCCTTGTAGCCGGCCACCAGCAGGCCGATGAGGCCGCCCATGCTGGTCCCGATGTAGTCGAACCTGGCGATGGAGTGTTCGCTGTGCAGCTGCGCCATCAGCGTGCCGATGTCGGCAGCGTAGAGCGGCACTTGGTAGCCGTCAGCATAGGCCAGCCAGTCGCTGCGCCCGCGACCGACGATGTCGGGGCAAATCACGCGAACATCGCCGCCAGCACGGGCGACGATCGCCTGCGCCAGCACATCGAAATCGCGTCCCTGCCGCGTCAACCCGTGCACGCAAAGAACGACATGCGCACTCTGCGAATCGCCCCATTGCCAATAAGCCATGCGATGGCCGTCCTGCGCATCTTTGCAGGGCACGAAAGAGAGGGACGGCTGGGTCATGACAGGGGCGGCAGACCCGAAGGTCCGGTTCGATGGTGAGCTCGCGCCATCGTAATTGATCTGGCTACTTCAGCTGGACCGCTCCCGACACGTTGACGACCACCGTCGTCTTGCCGGCTTCGACTGGCACCGGCGCGTCGGCACCGAAGGATTTCGCCTGCGCAGCCATCATCCGCGGCTGGATCGGACCGCCCTCGTTCGCATTGACCGACACCTCGCGCAGCGTGTAGCCCGAAAAGCCGAAGCCCTTGGCCAGTTCCACGGCCTTCTGCTTGAAGTTGTCGATGGCAATCGTCTGCGCCTG
>JAQGMX010000345.1 GCA_028292145.1 Variovorax sp. | reverse complement strand
GGGCGCTGCGAGGTGACCGAGAGTCATATGGCATCGCTCATGGGTTGGAAGTCGAGCAGCGCCGGCGGCTGCGACCGAGTCAGATGGCTACCCTTACGTCTGCTTAAGCAGTGCCACGTCCTTGGTGGCGACTCTGGTCAGGAAGAACAGAAAGCACTGGTCAGTCGATCACAGGTATTTGAACGTCCGACGGTGGTCGAAGTGGATTCTGGGCCATTTCAGCGGCAGTGGGCTTTGGACTGATTACGGCGACACAGGAAGCAGGAACATGTCGATCGATGTCTGTTGAAGGCGATCTCTGTATACTGAGATTCGCACTGACTAGTCTGCTCGCGGCCTTGACTTGTTGCTCTATCTGAAGGTGAACGTGCACGCTTTCGACCAAACGACCTGTGTCTTGGTAAATCTACATACGGTCGTTTGTGACGTCGACAACTGTAAGATATGCCCTACCACATGTACGCAAACTTGCAAGAAGCATTTCAGCTGAAGCAGGACGCCGTATCTCCCGGAAGTTGCCGCCCTTGAAGGCCGCGTCTGTCATGCCGTGACCCCCAACGGGATCGATTTCGCCACGGTCGATCTTGATAACTGTCACCGCGAGCCGATCCACGTACCCGGATTCATCCAGCCTCACGGCCTGCTTTTTGCCCTCGATTTCCAGGGCCAGCTGACCCATGTGAGCCGAGGCGCGCGAGACGTTCTTTCTGCGCTACCCCTTCTGGGCAATTTTTGGCCGATCTCTTCGGTCGGCATGCATTTCGGGCTGTGGACAGCCGTCAATGCTGCCCTGAGCGATGCGGAGACAGGGCAGGAAAGTGCGCCTCTGAACCTTGAAGTGGAGGTCGGCGATTCGGTTTTTGACGCCGTGATTCATGCTTACGACGACCGGTTGATCGTCGAACTGGAACAACGGGAGTCCCCTTCCCTTGATCTCGCGGCATTTGCCCTGCTCGCGCACCGCAGCATGGGTCAATTGCGAAACCGGAAGGACATCGCCACCTTGCTGCGCGAGGCGGTTTCTACCGTGCGCCACCTGACCGGTTTCGACCGCGTGATGGCCTATCGCTTCCATCAAGACGACAGTGGCGAAGTTGTGACCGAAGAATGCGTGCCGACGCTCGAATCGTTCCTGCATCGACGTTTTCCCGCATCGGACATCCCGCCACAGGCCCGCGCGCTCTACGTGCGCAACCCTTTGCGGTTGATCGCCGACGTGGAGGACGACCAAGTGTCGGTCGACACCGATGAAGCGAATGCCGCCACGGCGCGACCACTCGATCTCAGTCATTCGGTTCTCAGAAGCGTGTCGCCGATCCATATCGAATACCTGCGAAACATCAATGTCCGGGCTTCCATGAGCCTGTCGATCGTGGTTCACGGCCGGCTTTGGGGCCTGATCGCATGCCACCACGGCGTCGGACATCGGGTGCCGTATGCCGTCCGCATGACATGCGACGTTCTCTCCCAGGTTCTCTCGTCCTCAGTACAGAGCAGCGTGGAACGCAGTGCGTCCAGACGGCGGCTGGCTGCCGTCGCTGTCATAAAGCAGATGACGCAGACGTTGAGAGTCGAAACCTTTGCTTCCCTGTTCGACAGCCACGCCGATGGGCTGGGAAAAGCGATAGCTTTCGACGCAGCGCTTTGCGTCTACGGCGGCATTCGATCGAAGTCGGAGCTGTCGATCGAGACGACAACGATGCTGCTTCGCTGGCTGAATGCTGGCGGTGACGACAGCGTCGTTGCTGTAAACGATTCGAGCAAGCTGCCCGACTCGCTGCGTGCGGCGCTCAGGCCGTTCTGTGGTCTGTTGGCGCTTTGTATCGACCGCGTCAACCATGGCTGGATCGTCCTGTTGCGGCGCGAGCAGATCGAGACCATCGTCTGGAGCGGGATCCCCGCAAAGCTGCAACGCATCGGACCGCTGGGTCTGCGGCTGACGCCACAGGGATCGCTGGCTGAGTGGCACCAGACCGTCGAAGGAACTTCGGAGGCCTGGAGCGAGCAAGATCTTGCGATTGGCCGCGACCTCACGGAAGCCATAGGTCGCGCAGGAGCGGCTAACGCTGCACGACAGGCGATGGCCCGCGCACGGATGCTTGCAATCCTCGGACACGATCTCCGGGACCCTTTGCACAGCATCGCCATGATGGGCGAACTTCTGAAACATGGAGCCGCAAAGTCTTACGCTGAATACGGGACGCGCATCGCGCGTGCCATTGGACGCATGGAACGCTTGATCGGTGAAGTCTTTGAGATGAGCCGAACGACGGCAGGATTGGGACTGGAGCTTTCTTTGGTTCCAGGTGACCTCGTCGCCTTTGTCCACACGCTGGTGCATGACGCTCGCATGGCGCATCCCCAATACGCAGTCCTGTTCGAAGCGCCGCATCGACTGATGGCCAAATTCGATCCTGACCGGATCGCGCAGGTGGTTAGCAATCTTCTGAGCAACGCACGAAACCACGGATTGAATGGGGCGCCCGTCGCGGTCCGCATAACAGACGAAGCAGGCCATTCAGCGTTGAGTGTGGCCAATTTGGCACCGCCCATCGCCGATGCGGAGCTCGACACCCTGTTTGAGCCCTTCAAGCCACATTCCGTCGGCAACGAACGCAATCCCGGAGGCCTCGGGCTGGGCCTGTACATCGTCAACGAGGTCGCCAAGGGGCATGGTGGCACGCTTCGATACAGCCACGACGGCACGCACGTGACATTCACCATGACCCTGCCTCAGTTAGCGGATGGCTTGGCTTTAAATTGCACAGCTGCGTGAAGGGTGCAGCAATGCTTCGACTTTGAGGCGACCGCTCAATACGTCAGTTCGCCAGTGGCGTCCAGCCGCCCGCCGGCTGCAGAAGCCTGCTGGAACGCCCGAGTGATCAGCCCTGTCGTCACTCCCGCGAAGTAGCGCGCGCCCCAGGCCCCGAACCGTTCTTCATCTTCCGGCGTGAGCGCGATCACGCCTCCGCAGTTGCCTGCGCTGCCGATAGCGCGCAACGCGCGCTCGATTTCGGCCATCACCGGCATCGATTTCCAGTCGCTGCCAAAGCCCATCGCATGAGACAGGTCGTTGGGGCCGACGAATACCGCGTCGACACCAGGTACAGCGGCAATCTCGGCGGCCTGCAACACTGCTTCAGGCGTTTCAATCATGACGATCAATGCAATGCCCGCATTGCTTCGATCGGTATGCGTGACGCCCGGGTATGCGCCGTAGCCTGCTGCGCGCGGACTGAAGGCGCTGCCGCGGCGCCCGTCGCCCGGATAACGTACCTGTTGCACGAGATCGCGCGCTTCCGCGGCGCTCGCGACCATCGGAATCTGCACTGCGCTTGCGCCCATGTCGAGTACGCGGGCAAGGTCATGGCGCAGGCACCGGACGACAGGCACGATGCCGCTGGCGCGCGCCGCCCGCAGCATGTTCTCGGTCGTCTCGAAGCCGGCACTGCCGTGCTCGTTGTCGATGATCACGAAATCGAAGCCGGCATAGCCGCACATCTCGACGATGGCTGGGCTGGGCAGCGAATTGAATACCCCGCGCAACCGGCGTCCGCTGCGCAGCATTCCGGGGAGTCGGTCGTCCAGGGGGTGATGGCTCATGTTCATGGCTGGGTCAATCGATGGTGACGTTGTTGGCTTTGATCAGCTTGGCGAATTTCAGAGTCTCGTCCTGAATGAACTTGCGAAAGACGTCGGGCGTCATCGGTTTGGGCGAGAAACCCTGCGCCGCCAGCCGCTCGCTGACGGCCGGCGACGCCAGCACCGCCACCACTTCCTTGTTGAGCCAGGTGACCACCGGTGCCGGCGTGGCCGCCGGCGCCAGCAATCCGAGCCAGGTCACGGCCTCGAAGCCCGCCACCCCTGACTCGGCCAGCGTCGGCAGGTCGGGCTGCAGGGGAGAGCGCGTCGCACTGGTCACGGCAAGGGCCTTGGCCTGGCCGTTCTTGGCGAACGCGAGTGCGGTCGTCATGTTGTCGAACTGCATGTCGATCTGGTTGCCCGCAAGGTCCACGAGCGACTGACTGCTACCTTTGTACGGTATGTGCACTGCCGTACCGCCGATGCGGTTGAGCAGCATCAGGGTCGTAAGGTGCTGCGACGTGCCGTTGCCGCTGGTGCCGTACGAAACGGCATCGGGTTTTGCCTTGATTGCGGCCACCAGCTCCGGCACGTTGCGCGCGCCGGACTTATTGCTGGCGAGCAGAACCAGCGGTGTGCTCGCCAGCTGCGTGATCGGTGCGAAATCCTTGTCGACGTCGTAGCTTATTTTCTTCAGAAGGGTCGGGTTCACCGAAAGTGCAGTCTGCGTGCCGAGCAGCAAGGTGTAGCCCTCGGGTTTGGCGCGCGCCACGTATTCCGTGCCGATGCCGCCGCCCGCGCCGGCCCTGTTATCGACCACCACCGCGGTGTTCCACCGTTTGCCGAGCTCGTCGGCAACCAACCTCGCAACGATGTCGGTCGCGCCGCCTGCCGAGAATGGAACGACGATCACGACCCGTCCGGTCTGAGGGTAGCCGCCCGGGCCTGCGGCGGGTACGGCGCCGGCTTGGGCCAACGCACTGCCCGCGCAGAAAAGCGTGACCAGGCTGACGGTCAGTTTCCGGAGGCCGCGCTGTCGGTGTGGAAGGAAAGACGCGAATGATCGACGTGCTGCATTTCTCATGATGTGTCTCGGTTTTCGGTGATGTTTTCGACGGGGTCTTCGACGGTGACGCTCACTCGGCCTGGATGCCGGCGTCCTGGATCACCTTGCCCCATTTCGTGATCTCCGCCTTCTGGAAAGCAAGGAAGGCAGCGGAGGTTCGGCCATCAGGTTCGACACCCAGATTGCGCAGTTTTTCCTGCACATCGGGCAGCGCCACGATGGCGGCGACCTCCTTGCTCAGGCGATCGGCAATCGGGCGCGGCGTACCGGCTGGCGCAAAGACGCCCTGCCAGGATTGCATCTCGAAGTTCGGCGCGCCGGCCTCGGCCAGCGTGGGTACGCCGGGAAGGCTCGCAAGCCGGTGGCTGGACGTCACGCCGAGCACCTTGACGCGCTTGCCGTCGATCATCGGCCGCGCCGCCGCGACGGTTTCGAACACCATGTCGATCTGCCCACCGACGAGGTCGATCATCGCCTGCGAACCACCCTTGTAGATGATCTGGCGCATGCGGGTCCGCGTGATGTTCTGGAACAACTGGCCGGAGAGATGCTGCGACGTACCGGCGCCGGCAGTGCCGTAGGTAAGGCCGTCCGGATGAGCCTTGAGCTCGGCGATGACGTCGGCTGGCGAATTGAAGCGGCTTTCGCTCGAGACGACGAGCACGTTGCTCACCATGCCGACCAGGTTGATCGGCACGAAATCGGTGACTGGGTCGTAACCCAGGTTCTTCGTGAAGAACGGGTTGACCGCGTGGGTGGTGATGGTGCCACCCATCAAGGTATAGCCGTCAGGCGCTGCGCGTGCGACCACCTGAGTGCCGAGGATGCCCGAGACGCCGGGCCGGTTGTCGATCACCGCGGGCTGCCCCAGCCGTTCGCCCAGGTGTTGTGCGATCAGGCGCGCCACGCCGTCGGAAACGCCGCCCGGCGAAAACGGGACGACGTATTTGATCGGTTTGTTAGGCCATGACGCCGTCTGCGCGTGCGCAACGCCAAGGGACAGGCTCGTGGATGTTGCAAGCGCAACGCTGGTCAGGAGCAGGGTCCGTCGAAGGAGTGTCATGGGTGCTTTCTTGTAGGGGAGGGAGGTTGCGCCG
>JAQGMX010000312.1 GCA_028292145.1 Variovorax sp. | reverse complement strand
CTCACCAACAGCCAGATCGTGATGATCGAGAAGATACAGAAGCTCGCGGCGCCGGAAGTGGTGGCGGCCGTGCGTTCGGGCACGATTTCGATCAACGCGGCGGCTGCCGTCTCGAGCCTTCCCGCCGAAGAACAGGTTGCAGCCGCCGCTGCCGGCAAGGACGAACTGAAGCAGGCGGCCAAGCGTGTGCGGGAGTCGAAACGCAAGCTGCGCGAGGTTTCGCCGGCCGACACCGAAGAGACCGACGGCGGCGGCGGCGGCGACGATTCGTCCGAACTCATCGCCGAGTTGCGCCATCGCGTCGCCGAACTGGAAGCGGAGAACCAGGCACTGCGTCGTCAGATCGGCGAGATGCAGGTCTGAGCTTGCGGCGCTGGTCCTCTGCGATCAGGGCAGCATCACGATCGCGCCGGTGTGGGCGCGACTTTCGGCGGCGCGATGCGCTTCTGCGACGTCGGCCAGCGCGAAACGCGCGCCGATAGTGGCCCGAACGGCGCCTCGCTTCATCGCTTCGAACACGTCGGCAGCGTTGGCGCGGAAGGTCGCCGGATCGGCGTTGTGCGGAAAGACCGATGGCCGGGTCAGGAACAGGCAGCCCTTCTTGTTGAGCAACTCGGGATCGATCGCCGGCGCCGGCCCGGACGCAGCACCGTAGAGCACGACCATGCCGAACGGCGCGCAGCAGTCCAGCGAGCCCATGAAAGTGTGGGCCGCGACCGAGTCGTAGACCACACGCGCCTTGCGCCCGTCCGTCGCTTCGATGACCTTCGCGACCCAGTCCTGCTGGGAGTAGTCGACGGCGGCGTCGCAACCGGCGGCTCGCGCGGCGTCGCATTTGGCAGCCGATCCGGCGGTGCCGATCACGGTCGCACCGAGCGCTTTCGCCCAGCTGCTCAGGATCTGGCCGACGCCGCCCGCCGCCGCATGCACCAGCACCACATCGCCCGGCTGGACCGCGTAGGTGCGTTTGACCAGGTATTGCGCCGTCATGGCCTTGAAGAACACGGCGGCGGCGTCTTCGTCGGAAATGCCTTTCGGAATCTTCACCAGCTTCGACGCCGGCACGTTGCGGCGGTCGGCATAGGCGCCGACGCCCGCATTCATGTACACGACCCGGTCGCCGACAGCCAGGTCGGCGACGCCGTCGCCTAACGATTCCACGACACCCGCGGCCTCGTGACCGAGCCCGGTCGGCGTCGGCAACGGGTACTTTCCGGCGCGCTGGTAGATGTCGATGTAGTTGAAACCGACGGCCGTCTGGCGAAGCTGCACTTCGCCGGCGGCCGGTTCAGGCAGTTCGATGGTGGTCAGCCGCATCACTTCCGGGCCGCCGAATTCGGTCAACTGGATGCTGCGTGCCTGTGTCGTTTTCATTTTTCTGGTCTCCGGAATCGTTGCGAGGGTTGTGTCTGGAAGATTGCGCCGCAATTGTGGATGTGGAAGCGGTTTCGGGCATCCCTTGCGAGGTGGCGTCAGAATCTGTTCTTTCATCTTTCCATCGACGCGTTCGCGACTGCAGGAGCCTTTCTCAATGACCTATCCCGACACCCGCCTTTTCATCTCCGGCCAATGGCAGGACGCAGCCGACGGCAAGACGCTGGCGGTGTTCAACCCGTCGACGGGCAAGGAAATCGGCAAGGTGGCGCATGCCGGCATCGCCGACCTGGATCTGGCGCTGGCAGCCGCGCAGAAGGGTTTCGAGGCCTGGCGCGACGTTTCGGCCTTCGAGCGTGCCAAGACCATGCGCCGCGCGGCCACTTTGATGCGTGAACGTGTCGACGCCATCGCCGAGATGCTGACGCAGGAGCAGGGCAAGCCGTTTGCCGAAGCCAAGGTCGAGACGCTTTTCTCGGCCGACATCATCGACTGGTTCGCCGATGAAGGCATGCGTGTGTACGGTCGCATCGTCCCGTCGCGCAGTCTCGCCGCGCGCCAGATGGTGCTGAAAGACCCGGTCGGCCCGGTCGCGGCTTTCACGCCGTGGAATTTCCCGATCAGCCAGGTGGTGCGCAAGATGTCGGCCGCATTGGCCACAGGCTGCTCGATCCTGGTCAAGGCCCCGGAAGAAACGCCGGCCAGCCCAGCTGCACTGGTTCAGGCTTTTGCCGATGCAGGCGTGCCGGCCGGCGCGATCGGCCTGGTTTACGGCAATCCGGCCGAGATTTCCAATTACCTGATCCCGCATCCGATCATCCGCAAGGTCACGTTCACCGGCTCGACGCCGGTCGGCAAGCAGCTCGCCGCGCTGGCGGGCCAGCACATGAAGCGCGTCACGATGGAACTGGGCGGCCACGCGCCGGTGATCGTCGGCGAAGACGCGGACGTCGAACTGGCGATCAAGTCGGCGGGAGCGGCCAAGTTCCGCAATGCCGGCCAGGTCTGCATCTCGCCGACGCGTTTCCTGGTGCACGAAAGCGTGCGGGCAGAGTTCGCGGGCGCGCTGGCACGTCATGCGCAGGGGCTCAAGGTCGGCGACGGCATGGCTTCGGACACGCAGATGGGCCCGCTGGCCAATCCGCGCCGCCTGACTGCCATGGCGGATATCGTGCAGGACGCGGTCAAGCTCGGCGCGAAGGTGGTCGCCGGCGGCGAGCGCATCGGTACTTCGGGCAATTTCTTCGCCCCGACGGTGCTGACCGACGTTCCGCTCGGCGCCAAGGTCGTGAACGACGAGCCGTTCGGCCCGATCGCCGCGATCCGCAGTTTCACCAAGATCGAGGACGCCATCGCCGAAGCCAATCGCCTGCCGTTCGGGCTGGCCGGCTATGCGTTCACGCGCTCGCTGAAGGATGCGCATCTGCTGGCCCAGCGCGTCGAAGTCGGCATGCTGTGGATCAACCAGCCCGCCGCACCGTTCCCTGAAATGCCTTTTGGCGGTATCAAGGATTCCGGTTACGGCTCCGAAGGCGGCCCCGAGGCGCTCGAGGCTTACCTGAACACGCGCTCCGTCGCGATCATGAACGTGTGATCCGCCAGTGCCGATCTGCTCGATAGAATGATTTTCATGGCAACCAGAAACCCTCCGAAAACGCCCACGCCACCGGCGCAGAAGCCGGGGCGCGGCGACGGCGATTCGGTCGTCTTGGAACGACGCCCGCAAAAAACCGCGCCACCGCAAATGTTTCAGGTGGTCATGCTCAATGACGACTACACGCCGATGGAATTCGTCGTCATGGTCATCCAGGAGTTTTTCAGCAAGGACCGCGAAAGCGCGACCCAGATCATGCTGAAGATCCATCTGGACGGCCGTGGCGTTTGCGGTGTCTATTCACGCGACATGGCGGCCACAAAGGTCAATCAGGTGATGGAAGCGGCAAATCAGGCCGGCCATCCCCTGCAATGTGTCAGTGAACCAGCCGGGTGAATGCATGAAGCTGTTTAATGGAGCTGTTGATTTCGGCACGCTCCAACCCATCTCAGAAGTTCAGTCGTTATTTACAGCAAGGCAAAAGGAAATCTCATGATTGCCCAGGAACTGGAAGTCAGCTTGCACATGGCCTTTGTCGAGGCCCGGCAACAGCGCCATGAGTTCATCACCGTCGAGCACCTGTTGCTCGCTTTGCTGGACAACCCGAGCGCCGCAGAGGTGCTTCGCGCATGCTCCGCCAATGTCGATGACCTCCGCGCGTCATTGACCAATTTCATCAAGGACAACACGCCCCAGGTGGCCGGTACCGACGATGTCGATACCCAGCCGACCCTCGGATTTCAGCGCGTGATCCAGCGCGCCATCATGCACGTCCAGTCGACGGGCAATGGCAAGAAGGAAGTGACCGGCGCCAACGTGCTGGTCGCGATCTTCGGCGAGAAGGATTCGCACGCCGTCTACTATCTCCACCAGCAGGGCGTCACCCGTCTCGACGTGGTGAACTTCATCGCCCACGGCATCAAGAAGAGCGATCCGCCGGAAGCAGCCAAGGGCGCTGCCGAGTCGTCTTCCAACGAAGGCGAAGAGGGCGGCGGCGGCGGCGAGAAGAACGAGAAGTCCTCGCCGCTGGAGCAGTTCACGCAAAACCTGAACCAACTGGCCAAGGAAGGCAAGATCGATCCGCTGATCGGCCGCGAATACGAAGTCGAGCGCGTGATCCAGATCCTGTGCCGCCGACGCAAGAACAACCCGCTGTTGGTCGGCGAGGCAGGCGTCGGCAAGACCGCCATCGCCGAGGGCCTCGCCTGGCGCATCACGCAGGGCGACGTGCCGGAAATCCTGGCCGAGGCGATCGTCTATTCGCTCGACATGGGCGCATTGCTGGCCGGCACCAAGTACCGCGGCGATTTCGAGCAACGCCTCAAAGGCGTGCTCAAGTCGCTCAAGGACAAGCCCAACGCAGTGTTGTTCATCGATGAAATCCACACGCTGATCGGTGCGGGCGCCGCCTCGGGCGGTACGCTCGATGCGTCGAACCTGCTGAAGCCGGCGCTCTCCAGCGGCCAGCTCAAGTGCATCGGCGCGACGACGTTCACCGAATACCGCGGCATCTTCGAGAAGGATGCGGCCCTGTCGCGTCGTTTCCAGAAGGTCGACGTGGTCGAGCCGACCGTGCAGGAGACGGTCGACATCCTGAAGGGCCTGAAGTCGCGCTTCGAGGAACACCATGGCGTGAAGTACGCGGTCGCCGCGCTGCAGGCTGCGGCCGAGCTCAGCGCCAAGTACATCAATGACCGTCATCTGCCCGACAAGGCGATCGACGTGATCGACGAAGCCGGTGCGGCTCAGCGAATCCTCGCGCCGAACAAGCGCAAGAAGACGATCACCAAGGCGGAAGTCGAGGAAATCGTCGCGAAGATCGCGCGCATTCCCCCGGCGAACGTGTCCAACGACGACCGCGGCAAGCTTCAGACGCTCGAACGCGACCTGAAGAGCGTGGTGTTCGGCCAGGACAAGGCGCTCGAAGTGCTGGCGTCCGCCGTCAAGATGGCGCGTTCGGGTCTGGGCAAGGGCGACAAGCCGATCGGCTCGTTCCTGTTCTCCGGCCCGACCGGCGTCGGCAAGACCGAAGCCGCCAAGCAGCTTGCCTACATCATGGGCATCGAGCTGATGCGCTTCGACATGTCGGAGTACATGGAACGTCACGCGGTGAGCCGCCTGATCGGCGCGCCTCCGGGCTACGTCGGTTTCGACCAGGGCGGTCTGCTGACCGAGGCCGTCACCAAGAAGCCGCACGCGGTGCTGCTGCTCGACGAAATCGAGAAGGCGCATCCGGACATCTTCAACGTGCTGTTGCAGGTCATGGACCACGGCACGCTGACGGACAACAACGGGCGCAAGGCCGACTTCCGCAACGTCATCATCATCATGACGACCAATGCGGGCGCCGAGACCATGAACAAGGCGACCATCGGCTTCACCAACCCGCGCGAAGCAGGCGACGAGATGGCCGACATCAAGCGCCTGTTCACGCCCGAGTTCCGCAACCGCCTCGATGCGACGGTCAGCTTCAAGGCACTGGACGAGACGGTCATCCTGCGCGTGGTCGACAAGTTCCTGCTCCAGCTGGAAACGCAACTCGCCGAGAAGAAGGTCGACGTGACCTTCACCGACGCGCTGCGCAAGCACCTGGCGAAGAAGGGCTTCGATCCGCTGATGGGCGCTCGCCCGATGCAACGTCTGATCCAGGACACGATCCGTCGTGCACTGGCCGACGAGCTGCTGT
>JAQGMX010000310.1 GCA_028292145.1 Variovorax sp. | reverse complement strand
TGGAACGGCAGCCGCAGATCATGTTCGATCTTCTTGATGAAGCCGGACTCTTCGGCGGCGCCGACAGCCACGGCGAGTCGCTACCTTCCGATGACGCAATTCCGCGAAATCGCGACGCCTGCAGCGATGCCGTCGCCGAGGCAGGTGAGTGACACATACATCCCCTTGCCGAGCCAGAACGCCACGGATCGCTCCGACGGCTCTAGATAGAAGCGCGGGTTGCGAAAAGGCACGCCTGCACGCAGCACGACGTAGATGTTTTCACCCGGCCCGGTGTCCATGTAGTCGATCGAACCTCTGACTTCGAAGGTCCGTCCCTTGAACTTTGCATCGGCGGCCGGCGGGCTTTCCTGATAAGCGCTCGCCAGGTCCGAGGCGGTGGTCCTCAACTGAACGGCAGGCACCGGATAGGCAGGCTCGGGCGTCTTCAGCGGCCAGATTTCGACATCGTGAAGCGACGGCAGGAAGACCCCGACCAGCACCATTCCGGCGACGGAGAACACGATCGCACCTAGGAACCGCGGATTTCTGTTCATGGCCACAGCAGGACGCCGGAAGACGAGTAGCCGCCATTGTTGTACAGATTTTCGGAAATATACGAACTTAGGAGTTACTTTCGTGAATTCCTCTGCTCTCGACCGACCAAATTTGAAAACCAATGTATTGCGCGCTAGTCATTCGCGCAGCGTTCACTTCGTACAACTATCAGTTTGCCTTTGTAAGAATTTGCAACGCATAATTCATCATCGGACAGAATTGCAATCAGCCGATAGCGAAAGTAGCGAAAACCGTTAATAGATCGACTAATTTAATTCTTTAGTTTTCTTTGTGCACGCCAATATGAGCGCATTCGATTTTGATCTCGAGCTTCCGGCTGCATGGCCGCGGGGCGCGATCGCTGCGCAGAAAGCCGTACGCGAACCGAGCTCTGCACGCGACCTGCAATCGATGCTCAGCACTTCAGGTGCGCTCGCGCTGCACGTCGACCCGAATGGCCGCGTGCTCGAAGCCAGCGAGTCTTCCGCTGTCCTGCTGGCGTTCCCGATGGAGCACCTGCTTCAGGCGTCGCTGGGCGATCTCGTCGCTTCGGACCATCGAGACATCCTCGCTGGCCTTCTGGCCAACGCCTGGACGCGATCGAGCGCCCGACATGCCCGGCTGCGTTTCACCGGCGGCTTGTCGGAGAGCCGCTGGCTCGAAGTCACCATCCGCCCTGCCTCGGGCGCCGAAGGCAGCCGACGCCTCATCATCTTCGGCTACGACATCACCGAATGGGTCCGCGCCGAGCAATTGCTTCTGGAAGAGGCTTTCGTCGATCCCCTCACCGGATTGGGCAATCGCGGCCGGCTGCGCCAGGTCGTTTCCGAAAGAATCCTCACGGCCGTCCGGCACGACACGCCTTTTGCGCTGGCGCTGCTGGACCTGGACGGCTTCAAGCGAATCAACGATACGTTGGGTCACGACGTCGGCGACGCACTGCTCAAGGAAGTCGCTGCGCGGCTTCAGTCCTGCGTCCGGCCGGCAGACACCGTGGCCCGCATGGGCGGCGACGAGTTCGTCGTGCTGCTCACGAGTGTGAGCTCCGAGACGGCGGCCAGCGCCGTCGCGGAGCGCATCGTCCACAGCCTGCGCAAGCCCTTCACGCTCGCGGATTGCCAGGTGCGGATCACGACCAGCCTCGGGCTTGCGTTCTCGGGCAACACGCAGCCGCTGAGCGAATCGAGTCTTCTCAAGCATGCCGACCTGGCGATGTACGAGGCCAAGGCCCAAGGCAAGAACCGTCACTCCATCTACACCCCGCTCATGGAGCGGCAGCAGCGCGAACAGTTCGCGATCGAACAGGACATGTTCGACGCGGTGCAGAACGGCGAATTCACTCTCCACTACCAGCCGATATTCGTCCCGAAATCCGGCGAGGTGCTGGGCCTCGAAGCACTGATGCGCTGGGAACGACCGGGCGGCAACGTTCCGCCGCTGGAGTTCATTCCCCTGGCCGAGCACAACGGACTGATCAATCTCCTGGGCGACTGGGCGCTGCGCAGCGCCTGCCAGCAGCTGCGTTGCTGGGACATGGCCGGCAAGTATTTCGACTACGTTTCGGTGAATGTCTCGCCGGTTCAGTTCAGGCATCCGGCGTTTGTCGACGGCGTGCGTCAGGCGCTGGCCGCTTCGGGCCTGGAAGGCAGCCGGCTGGTGCTGGAGATCACCGAAGGCACGCTGATGACCGACCCCGAGCATGCGGGCAAGCTGCTCAACGAACTGTGCGGCTACGGCGTGCGCATCGCGGTCGACGATTTCGGGACCGGCTATTCGAGCCTGGCCTACCTGCAGCGCTTCCCGCTCCAGGCACTCAAGATCGACCGGAGTTTCGTCGCCGAGATGCACGACTCACAGCACGGCCGCACCATCGTGCTGGCGGTGCTTTCCCTGGCACGGGAGCTCGGTCTCATTTCGATTGCAGAGGGAGTGGAAACCCAGGCGCAGTGCGACCTGCTCGCCGAGAACGGGTGCGATTACGCCCAAGGCTGGTTGCGCTCCCCTGCGCTGCCCACACTCGAACTCGAGCGGCGCCTTGACGCCGGCATCCTGACCTTGCACCGATGAAGTATTCCAAGGAACAGTTCTACGACACCCTGTGGTCGCGCATGGCGCAGCAGGGCGACTTTCCGACCCTCCAGTTCTGTATCGACAATCTGGTGTCGACGCTCGGCTCTGACGCAAACATCGGCACGCTCGCCTCCAGCGTGCTTGCGGACTTCGCGCTGTCGCAGCGCGTGCTGCGTCTGGCCAATTCCGCGATGTATGCGTCATTCGGCGGCGAAGTGACGACGGTCTCGCGTGCCATCGCCGTGCTCGGCGTCGACACGGTCGGCCATCTGGCGCTGGGTCTGCAGTTACTCGACAACTTCCGCGGCGCGGCAGCGACCCGCCCGCAGGCCGCCGACGCGTTGAAACACGCCATTCTTGCCGGCGAATTCGCCCGCATGCTCAGCAGTTCGCAGGGCATCCATCAGGGCGAAGAGGCCGTGGTCTGCACCTTGATGCATCACCTCAGCCAGCTTCTGCTGGTCTTCTATTTCCCGACGGAGTGGGAAACCATCCAGGCCAAGGCCGGCAGCAATCGCGCAGCATTGACGATCGCCTGCGAAGAAGTGCTCGGCGTCTCGCTGGAAGAGATCGCGAACGAAGCCGCGCTGAAATGGCGCCTGCCGGACCTCATCACCCGAACGATGTTCCAGAAATCGCTCGATCCCGAGCAGGTCGCCGCCTCCCACACCAACTGGCTCGGCGCGATGGCTGAAGTCTCCGCGCAGGCGGCTTCGGTGATGGCCGAAGGCGGTGGTCAGGAAGAAGTGCGCGCGCTGCTGCTCAGCCACGCACAGGCGCTGGGCCTGCAGGAAAGCGTCGTCGATGCCGCCGCGCTCCGGGCCGAGGACCTGAAGGCAGAGCTGGGCGGCATGACATCGCATTCGGGCGCCGAACGGCTGGGGCAGCCCGGCAAGCCGAAGGACTTGCCCGTTCGCCTCAAGACGGCGCTGGCCGAGACGCGCGCTGTCGCGGTTTCGCTGCCGAATTCGGAGCTGGTGCCGTTGGTCGTCGAGACGACGATGCAGGCCATGAACTTCACGAACTGCTTCATCATGCTGCTCAATCCGCAGGAAAAGCGCTTCACGGCGCGCGTGGGCTTCGGCCCCGGCGTGACCGAAAAGCTGCCGCTGCTGATGTTCGAGGAAGGCTTCGTGCCCGACGTCTTCCACTTCGCCGCCAACGCATGGAATCCCACCTGCGTCGTCGACACATTCAGCAAGGAAATGGCCAATCGCATTCCCCGCTGGTA
>JAQGMX010000293.1 GCA_028292145.1 Variovorax sp. | reverse complement strand
GTGCGCAACCGACACCGAAGGCCGCGAACGCGAGCGGCAGCGGACGGGCGGCGAGCACGGTCTTGAACAGGTAATACAACCAGATCACGGCCAGCACGTCTCCGAAGAAACTGCGCAGCCATCCGGTACGCGCACCGAATGTCGCGAGCAGAACCAGCAAACCAAAAAGCAGGAGCGACGCGGCAAAGGCGCGTGAATTGAAGCGGAAGGTCATGCGCGGAATCATCGGTGCCACAACGCCTCACTCGCTTGCATGGATTCGCAACAAGTTCGTTTCTACCTGCCGGTATGACGCTTCTTTAACGGATTGATGTCGACCCTCCCATACGGGAAATCGAGCACGAAACAACATGTTTCAACACGCCAGTCTTCTCCTACATTCGGAGTTCCAAGAACAAGAAGGAGACATCTTGACCTGCACGAAGCCGTTTATCGCCTGCGCCCTGATCGCCACACTCACGCCCGCAACCTGGGCCCAGTCGAAAGTGGAGATGTACGGCATCGTGGATGCAGCCATCCGTCACACCACCAACGAAGGCGCCGCCGGCAACGGCTCACTCACGCAGATGATCGGCGGCGGCATGTCGCAGAGTCGGTTCGGCATCAACGTGACGGAGGATCTGGGCGGCGGTTTGCGCGCCATCGCCAATCTCGAGAATCGCTTTCTCGCCGACTCGGGGCAGGTCGCAGCAGCCAGCTTTTTCCAGCAGTCTTGGGTCGGACTGCAGAGCTCGACCTTCGGGCGCCTCACGATGGGCCGGCAGTACAACGTGTTGTTCGACCTGGTGACGACCACCTATGCGTCGTACCCGTATTCGCCATACTTCGAGGCGTACAAGCCGGAGATCGGTTTCTCGCTTGGCGCCCGCGCCAGCAACATGCTCAAGTACACGGCCGAATACGGAGCGTTCCGCGGCGGCCTGCAATATTCTCCGTCGGAAGACTCGCCCACCGGCGGCAGGACGGCCGGCGGTTTCCTGCGCTACGCGGCCAACGGCTTCGCGCTCGGCGCTGCTTACCAGACACTGCAATTCGGCTCTGGCCGCAAAATCGAAGCCTGGACGCTGGGCGGTTCCTACCGCATCGACAAGTGGTACTTCAACCTCGGCTACGGAGAGAACAAGCTCGACGGCGGTCCGCTGACTGCGCCGCTCGATCTGGCGGTGCTCTCGGGCATCTGGAGCGGCAGTTCGATCACCAACGGCAACTTCGGCGGTCCGGCGTTCCTGGTTGCGAACAAGCGCGACATCACGAAAGTCGGCTTCGGCTACCAACTCACGCCGCAGATCAATCTCGGCGCGCACTATTTCCGCACCAACCAGTCGGGGCCGACGCTGGCCGGCGACACACACGGCGACTTCATCACTGTGGCGCTCGACTACGCGTTCTCCAAGCGCACCGACGCCTACATCGAGGCCGATCGCACCAGCCTGAAGGGCAATGCCAACCTCAACGGCGGTACGACGGCCGGCCCGAAGAGCCGCAACGGCTACACCATCGGATTGCGCCACCGCTTCTAGACTACATTCGCGTGCATGCGAATTCTCGGTATCGACCCCGGCCTTCAGACAACCGGCTTCGGGTTGGTGGATGCCGAAGGCCACAAGCTGCACTACGTGGCCAGCGGCACCATCAGCACCAAGCACATGGTGCGCGGCAATCTGCCGGAACGCCTCAAGGTGCTGTTCGACGGCATCGGTGAGATCGTGGCGCGCTACGAACCGGCATCGGCTGCCGTCGAGATCATCTTCGTCAACGTCAACCCGCAATCGACTCTGTTGCTGGGCCAGGCGCGCGGTGCCTGCATCACGGCCCTGGTAAACAAGGATCTGCCGGTCGCCGAATACACGGCGCTGCAGATGAAGCGTGCGGTCGCGGGGCACGGGCAGGCTGCCAAGGCGCAGGTTCAGGAGATGGTGAAGCGACTGCTCGACCTGCCCGGCCTGCCCGGCAGCGACGCGGCCGATGCACTGGGCATCGCCATCACGCATGCGCATGTCGGCAGTTCGATGGCGCGGCTGGCGGATGCTTCGGGACTGGCGCGCAGCACCAGCGGGATGTACCGGCAGGGCCGGACGCGCTAGACAGGATTAGGAGCGCTCCGAAGCCGCGAACGATCGCCTCGCACTAAATTGACGGTTCATCAACAACCCCGTCAGTCCAATGATCCCCCAAACAAAAAACCAAAAAATTCATATGCCCACAGTCACGTCGCATGTTGACTCGGCTAAGCAGCATAAGACTGTCGTCACGCGCGCCTCATCGTTCACGCGCAATGGAACCGATACATCAAAACCCTTGCCTCATGCCGCCGACCGCATGTATCGCAACAACGCCGCGATACATGCTTGGCTGGACGCGCATGACGATATCGTCGCACCTCCGGTCGGCCTGGCACTGTCTCAAGAGGAGATTGAAAACAACGCAAACGAAAGCATCGAAGCGCGAAACGTGCTGCGCAACATCGAGACCCAACTGGCCATGGCACTGCAAAACCGCAGCGCGAACCGGACAAACTTCTAAGCGGCTCTCAGGCGACGCGCTCGGCGATCAGCACGGCAAAGAAGCCGAATGCGGCGAGCAGCGTCCACTTCAGCGTGATCCAGCCGAAGCGCCGGTATTTCGCCTGCCCGGTGCCGGCGTAGAACGCGAACGACACCGCACACATCAGCAGCAGGAAAAGAATGGCCCAGCGAAAAAGAAGCATTGGAAGCGATACCTGACCAGCTGGGCTGGCTTACCAGGCCCGCGCGACTTCGGCGAAGCCGCGCGGCGCCCGCTTCACGTCGTCGAAAGTGACGATCTCGTAGGCGTCCTTGTGGAGCAGCAATTCGCGCAACAGCTTGTTGTTCATTGCATGGCCTGAACGGAAAGCGCTGTACGCAGCGAGCAACGGACGGCCGACCACATACAGATCGCCCATCGCATCGAGAATCTTGTGCTTGACGAACTCGTTGTCGTAGCGCAAGCCGCCAGCGTTCAGCACCTTGGTGTCGTCCATGACGATCGCGTTGTCCAGTCCGCCGCCGAGCGCCAGACCCTTGCTGCGCATGTACTCGACTTCCTTGGTGAAACCAAAAGTGCGCGCGCGTGCAATGTCGCGGCTGTAGGAGCCGCTGCCCAGATCAAACTCGACGCGCTGGCCGGTCGAATCGACGACGCGGTGATCGAAGTCGATCTCGAAGCTCAGCTTGAAGCCATGGTACGGCTCCAGTCGTGCCCACTTTGCGTTAGGACCCGCATCGCCCTCACGGACTTCGACCGGCCTGATGACGCGAATGAACCGCCTGGGCGCCTTCTGCAGTTCGATACCCGCGCTCTGCAGCAGGAAAACGAATGAAGAGGCGGAGCCGTCGAGGATCGGGACCTCGTCGGCCGTGATGTCGATGACCATGTTGTCGATACCGAGGCCGGCACAGGCCGACATCAGATGCTCGACGGTCTGTACCTTCGCGCCGCCGCTCGAAACGGTGGACGCAAGCCGTGTGTCGGTGACGGCTTCGGCCGTCATCGGAATCGACACCGGCTCGGGGAGATCCACACGCCGGAACACGATGCCCGAATCGGGTGGTGCCGGCCGCAGCGTGAGTTCCACGCGCTGCCCGCTGTGAAGCCCCACGCCGACGGCGCGCGTGATGGACTTGAGGGTTCGTTGTTGCAGCACAGCGTTGATTTTAGGAGCGTGCAGCGCTTATCGTACTGCGCTCCTCGCTATATCGGCGATAGCGACGGCCCGCGCACTCGCGATGCGGCGCCGCCGGGGGCCAAAATTCAATCGGCCTGACGACGCAGGAACGCGGGGATCTCGAAGTCGTCCATGCCGCCCGAGGACAGCGCGTCGACCTTGGCCGCAGCCATCGTGCGGTTGGTACGCCACACGCTCGGAACCGCCATGCCTTCGTAGTTCGGCTGGCCATGCGCGCCGTGATGACCCATGCCGCCCATCGACGCCGAAACGTTGAACGGAATGTTGTCGGTGCCGGTGCGGATCACTTCCAGGATCGGCGCTTGGCGGCGCGCTTCCGGACGCGAGAGGCCGGTCGCGACCACGGTCACGCGCATCTCGTCGCCGAGCGCCTCGTCGTAGGCCGCGCCGTAGATCACGTGCGCTTCCGGCGATGCGTAGGCACGGATGGTGTTCATCGCGAGCTTGGATTCCGACAGCTTCAGCGAGCCCTTCGATGCCGTCACCAGCACCAGCACGCCCTTGGCGCCGGAGAGGTCGATGCCTTCGAGCAGCGGGCAGGCCACGGCCTGCTCGGCGGCAATCCGCGCACGGTCCGGGCCGCTGGCCGCAGCCGTGCCCATCATGGCCTTGCCCGGCTCGCCCATCACGGTGCGGACGTCTTCGAAGTCGACGTTCACGCCGCCGTACTCGTTGATGATTTCCGAGATACCGCCGACCGCGTTCTTCAACACGTCGTTGGCATGCGCGAAGGCTTCGGCCTGTGTCACGTCTTCGCCGAGCACGTCGAGCAGCTTCTCGTTCAGGATCACGATCAGCGAGTCGACGTTGGCTTCGAGTTCGGCCAGGCCGTCGTCGGCGTTGCTCATGCGCTTGCCGCCTTCCCAGTCGAAGGGTTTGGTCACCACGCCGACAGTCAGGATGCCCATCTCTTTGGCGATGCGCGCGATCACCGGTGCGGCGCCGGTGCCGGTGCCGCCGCCCATGCCGGCCGTGATGAACAGCATGTGCGCGCCTTCGATGGCGGTGCGGATCTCGTCGACCGCCGCTTCGGCCGCTTCACGACCCTTGGCCGGCTTGCCGCCTGCGCCCAGGCCGTTGCTGCCGAGCTGGATCAGCTTCGGTGCGTTGCTGCGCGACAGCGCTTGCGCGTCGGTATTCGCGCAGGAGAACTGCACGCCCTGCACGCCGCGTTCGATCATGTGCGCGACCGCGTTGCCGCCGCCGCCGCCGACGCCGATCACCTTGATCTGGGTGCCTTGGTTGAACTCTTCCACTTCAATCATTTCGATGGCCATTTCTGACTCCTTAATTTGCTGCTGCCGTTGTTCGGGGATGAATGTCTTGTCTGCTGCCGTATGCGCTCATGCACTCGACGATGGCGGCCCTGTGCGTCGCCATCGCTCGTTGAAATGTCGTGGCGGGCCTGCGCGCGCCAACCAAAGTGGGGCCATCTTCATGATCAGAAGTTCCCCACGATGAAGTCTTTGAAACGTCCGAATGCGGTCTTTACAGAACCGTGCTTCTGGGCGACCTTGTAGCCGCGCATGCGCGCCGTGCGGGCTTCTTCGAGCAGGCCCATCACGGTCGCGGCGCGCGGCTGCGCGACCATGTCCGACAGCGCGCTCGAATACTTCGGGATGCCGCGCCGAACCGGCTTCAGGAAGATGTCCTCGCCCAGCTCGACCATGCCCGGCATCACTGCGCTGCCGCCCGTCAGCACAATGCCCGACGACAGCACTTCCTCGTAGCCCGACTCGCGGATGACCTGCTGCACGAGCGAGAAGATCTCTTCGATGCGCGGCTCGATCACGCCGGCCAGCGCCTGCTTGCTCAGCATCCGCGGGCCGCGATCGCCCAGACCCGGCACTTCGACCTGCGTGTCCGGGTCGGCGAGCAGCTGTTTGGCGTAGCCGTTCTCGACCTTGATGTCCTCGGCGTCCTTGGTCGGCGTGCGCAAAGCCATCGCGATGTCGCTGGTGATCAGGTCGCCGGCGATCGGGATCACGGCGGTGTGGCGGATCGCGCCGTTGGTGAAGATCGCGACGTCGGTCGTGCCGGCGCCGATGTCGACCAGGCACACGCCGAGTTCGCGTTCGTCCTCGGTCAGCACCGACAGGCTCGACGCCAGCGGATTCAGCATCAGCTGGTCGACTTCGAGGCCGCAGCGGCGCACGCACTTGATGATGTTCTCGGCCGCGCTCTGGGCGCCGGTCACGATGTGGACCTTGGCTTCGAGCCGCATGCCGCTCATGCCGATCGGCTCCTTCACGTCCTGGCCGTCGATCACGAATTCCTGCGGCTCGACCAGCAACAGTCGCTGGTCGCTGGAGATGTTGATGGCGCGCGCCGTCTCGACCACGCGGGCCACGTCGGCCGGCGTGACTTCCTTGTCCTTCACCGCCACCATGCCGCTCGAATTGATGCCGCGGATGTGGCTGCCGGTGATGCCGGTGTAGACGCGCCCGATCTTGCAGTCGGCCATCAGTTCGGCCTCTTTCAATGCCTGCTGAATGCTTTGCACCGTCGCGTCGATGTTGACCACCACACCGCGCTTGAGCCCGTTGCTAGGCGCGACGCCAAGCCCGGCGAGTTTGAGCGCGCCGTTGGACAGCACCTCGGCGACCACCACCATCACCTTGGCGGTTCCGATGTCGAGGCCGACAACCAGGTCTTTGTATTCTTTGGGCATGGAGATTCCTCGCTACTCGCTTATTTCTTCTTGGGGTCGGTGACGACCGTGGTGACGCCGCGCAGGCGCAGTGCATAACCTTCGTTGTGACGCAGGTCGGCGCCCTCGATCGACGCGACCGTGCGGCCGTACTGCGCCGCGACCTGTTTCACCGTCTGCAGGAACTGCGTCGCACGCGCCGAAACCTGCTCGCTGCGGCCGCGTCCCAGTTCGATCACCGCACCGGTGTCCAGCAGCACATGCCAGCTGCCGCGGCTCGACAGGCCGAGCTCCTCGATGTTCAGGTCGTAGGGCGCGAAGATCGGCGCCATCACGCGGTACATGCCCAGCACCTGGCTGGCCTGATCGTCGGGACCTTCGAGGCGCGGCAGCTTGTCGTCGACCTCGGCCACGTTGGCATCGAAGACCTCGCCGTAGCCGTTGACCAGCTTCGAACCGGTTTCGTCGCCCCAATGCGCGACCGGCACCTGCTCGGTCAGCGTGGCGCGCAACTTGTTCGGGAATTCGCGCCGCACCACCGCCTTGCGCACCCACGGCATCGTCTCGAATGCGCTGCGCGCGTGTGCCAGATCGACGGTGAAGAAGTTGCCGACCAGCTGCGGCGCGACATGCGCGCGCAGCGTGACGGCGGTGTTGTGCGTCACCTCGCCGTCGACCTTGATCGCAGCGATCGGGAAAAACGGCTGCCGCAGCACCCACCACGCCCCGGACGCCAGCAGCATGACCGCGCACGCGGCAAAAGCCAGCGTCGCCGTGATGTTCATGAGCTTGACGTCGAACGGAACGGGAATGCTGTCGGCTGCCATCAGACGATTCCCTTCACGTCGAGCGACGCGGTGGCCAGCACGCGCAGGCAGAGTTCCTCGTAGGGGATGCCGAGCGCGCGCGCCGACATCGGCACCAGCGAATGCGTGGTCATGCCCGGCGATGTGTTCATCTCGAGCAGGAACGGCTTGCGGTCAGTGGCGCGGATCATGATGTCGGCCCGGCCCCAGCCACGGCAGCCGAGCGTCAGGAATGCAGCCAGCGTGATGCGACGGATTTCCGCTTCTTCAGCCTCGGGAAGACCGCTCGGGCAGTGATATTTCACGTCGTCGGTGAAATACTTGTGTTCGTAGTCGTAGGCACCCTCGGGCGCGGCGATGCGCACCACCGGCATGGCTTCGGCTTCCTTGCCGCTGCCGAGCACGGAGCAGGTGACTTCCTCTCCTTCGATGAACTGCTCGCACAGCACATCGGCGTCGTACTTTGCCGACAGCGTCACCGCCGCCTGCATCTGCGAGTAGCCCTCGACCTTGGTCACGCCGATCGACGAACCCTCGCGCGGCGGCTTGACGATCAGCGGCAGGCCGAGCACGTCGGGCACCACGCGGACCTGCTCCGGCGTCTGCCGGTCGGGCGCGAGGCGCACGTACTTCGGCGTCGGCAGGCCTTCCGCTTCGAACAGACGTTTGGTCATGACCTTGTCCATCGCGATGCTGGACGCCATCACGCCGGAGCCGGTGTAGGGAATGCCGAGCAGTTCGAGCGCACCCTGGACCGTGCCGTCTTCGCCGTGGCGACCGTGCAGCGCGATGAAGCAGCGGTCGAAGCCTTCGCGACGCAGCTCGACCAGATCGCGCTCCGCCGGATCGAACGCATGCGCATCGACGCCGCGCGAGCGCAGCGCGTCGAGCACGCCGGTGCCGGAAAGGATGGAGATGGCGCGCTCGGCAGAGCTCCCGCCGAACAGGACGGCGACCTTGCCGAAGCTCTTCGGATCGACATTGAAAGCGATCACAGCGCCCTCCCTTCGCGGGTGAAGAGTCCGGGCTTGACGGCTGTCAGCGAGCCGCCGAGCTCGACCACCCGTCCCGGTACCGCACCGATGGAGCCGGCGCCCATACAGATGACGACGTCGCCGCCGTGCACGTTGTTCAGGATGGCTTCGGCCATCTCGCCGATCTCGTCGACGAACACCGGCTCGACCTTGCCTGCCACACGCAATGCGCGCGTCAGCGCACGGCCGTCGGCAGCCACGATCGGCGCTTCGCCGGCCGCGTAAACCTCGCTCAGCAGCACCGCGTCGGCCGTGCCCAGCACCTTGACGAAATCCTCGAAGCAGTCGCGCGTGCGGGTGAAGCGATGCGGCTGGAACGACAGCACCAGTCGGCGACCGGGGAAGGCCCCGCGCGCCGCTGCGATGGTCGCAGCCATTTCGACCGGATGGTGACCGTAATCCTCGATCAGCGTGAAGGTGTCGACAGACACGCCAGGGCGCTTCACCGGCACGTCGCCGTAGCTCTGGAAACGGCGTCCGACGCCCTTGAAGTCGGCCAGTCCGCGCTGCACCGCTTCATCGGGCACGCTGAGCTCGACCGCCACCGCGATCACCGACAGCGCATTCAGCACGTTGTGCTCGCCGGCAAGGTTCAGCACGATGTCCAGGTCGGGCAGCGTGACGCCGTTGCGGCGCTGCGCGGTGAAATGCATCTGTGAACCGACCGCGCGCACATTGACGGCGCGAACCTGCGCGCCTTCGTTGAAGCCGTAGCTGGTCACCGGGCAGGTCACCTCCGGCACGATGTCGCGCACAGCGGCATCGTCGGTGCAGAGAATGGCCACGCCGTAGAACGGCATGCGGTGCAGGAAATCGACGAAGGCTTTCTTCAGCTTCGAGAAGTCATGCCCGTAGGTTTCCATGTGGTCGGCGTCGATGTTCGTGACCACCGCCATCACAGGCAGCAAGTTCAGGAACGACGCATCGGACTCGTCCGCCTCAACCACGATGTAGTCGCCGCTGCCCAGCTGCGCGTTGGCGCCGGCACTGTTCAGCTTGCCGCCGATCACGAAGGTCGGGTCGAGTCCGGCCGCAGCCAGAACGCTTGCCACCAGGCTGGTCGTCGTGGTCTTGCCGTGCGTGCCCGCGATGGCAATGCCCTGCTTCAGGCGCATCAGCTCGGCCAGCATCATGGCGCGCGGAACAATAGGAATGCGCTTCTCGCGCGCGGCGATGACTTCGGGGTTGTCGGCCTGCACGGCGGTCGATGTGACGACCGCATCGGCGCCGGCGATGTTGCTCGCGTCGTGGCCGACATAGGTCACGATCCCGAGGCCGGCCAGGCGACGCAGCGTCGCGCTGTCGCTCAGGTCGGAGCCCGAGATTTGATAGCCCAGGTTGAGCAGCACTTCGGCGATGCCGCTCATGCCGGAGCCGCCGATACCGACGAAATGGATGTGTCTGATCCGGTGTCTCATGTCTTCTCTTTACGCGCCGCGGCTTCGCAGATGTCGGCGATGCGGGCGGTGGCCTGCGGCCGCGCAAGCGCTCGTGCGCGTGTCGCGGTGTCAATCAATTCGGGACGCGTGCGTTCAGCCAGCCAGGCGGCGAGCCATTCGGCGCTCAGCGCTTTCTGTGGCTTGAGCCAGCCGGCC
>JAQGMX010000284.1 GCA_028292145.1 Variovorax sp. | reverse complement strand
CCGGTGATGCAGCGCGACCATGCGGGCATCGACGTGCATTGCGCCGCCGCCGCGACCATGTACCCGACGCTTTCCAACACCGCCGAGCCGGCCCGCGCGCTGAGCGACCGCGTCGCGCGCGGCGATCTCGGCATGAAGACCGGCCGGGGTTTCTACGACTGGCCTGATGACAAGCGCATCGCCGAGCGCGCGCGCTACGACGCGCTGCTGCGCCATGGCCTCGCGCTGCTGGCCCCCGAACTGCCTTCCATCGACCGAAGCGATCTTCCCCAATGACGACAACAAACCCTATCGCCGATCCGCTGATCGTCACCGTCGCGCCCAACGGCGCCTACAAGCAGCCGTCGGACCACCGCGCCTTGCCGATCACGTCCGAGACGCTCGCCGCCACGGCCAAAGCCTGCCGCGACGCCGGCGCCGCGATGCTGCACATGCACATCCGCGAGCCCGACGGTCGCCACAGCCTGGACGCCGAGGGCTATCGCCAAGCGCTGCAGGTCGTGCGCCGCGCGGTCGGCGACGACATGGTGCTTCAGGTGACGAGCGAAGCCGCCGGCCGTTACCAGGCGCCGGCGCAGATCGCGATGGTGCGGGCGCTGCGTCCCGAGGCTGTTTCCATCGGCCTGCGCGAGATCGACAAGCCGGAGATCGGCGAAGCCGGCCTGCAGGAATTCTTCGGCTGGCTGGCCCGCGAGCGGGTGATGGTGCAGGTCATCCTGTACGACGCGGCGGATGTGAAGCGCTGGAACGCATTGCGCACAGCCGGTGTCGTGCCCGACGCGCCGTGGTTCCTGCTGTTCGTGCTGGGCCGCTACACCGCCGGACAGCAATCCAATCCACGCGATCTGGTGCCTTTCCTGACCGCGCAGGAAGGCTCGGAGCCGTGGGCCGTCTGCGCTTTCGGCGCGACCGAGAACGCCTGCATCACCGCGGCGGCGGCGCTCGGCGGCCATGCGCGCGTCGGCTTCGAGAACAACCTGCTGTGCAAGGACGGCAGCGTCGCGCCAGACAACAGCGCGCTGGTGCGGCAGGCAGCGGAAGCCGCCGCGGCGCTTGGACGCCCGCTCGCCACCGGCGCAGACATTCGGCAACGCTTCGGCGGCCGCTGAACGACACATACGAATAACAACCTACAAGGAGACAGGCACCATGCAAAGAAGACAACTCACCCGTGCATTCGCAGCCGCCCTGCTGCCGCTGGCCGCGTTCGGCACGCTCGGCACGGCGCTCGCGCAACCGGCGGCCTACCCGTCGAAGAACATCCGCTTCGTCGTGCCCTACCCGCCCGGCGGCCCGACCGACCTGATGGCGCGCATGCTGGCGCCCGAACTGCAGAAGCGCCTCGGCGGCACGGTCATCGTCGACAACAAGGGCGGTGCGGGCGGCAATCTCGGCAGCGCGGAGGTTGCGCGCCAGCAACCGGCCGACGGCCACACGCTGTTGCTCGCGGCCAGCGGCCCGATGGCCGTCAACCCGTCGTTGTACCGGAGCATGCCGTTCGAGCCGATGAAAGACCTGGTGCCGGTGGTGCAGTTGTCGGCTTTCCCGCTGGTGCTGGAAGTGCATCCGTCCCTGGGCATCAAGACGGTGAAGGAACTGATCGCGCTGGCCAAGGCGGGCAAGGTGCCGCTCAGCTACGCATCGGCCGGCAACGGCACGCCGCAGCATCTGGCGGGCGAGCTGTTCAACACCATCGCGCAGACGCAGATCAAGCACATCCCGTACCGCGGCGCAGGACCGGCGCTGAACGATCTGCTCGGCGGCCAGGTCAACGTGATGTTCGACATCCTGGGCAGCTCACTGCCTTACCTGACCACCGGCAAGCTGGTGCCGCTGGCCGTGACTTCGCCGCAGCGCAGCCCGACATTGCCGCAGGTCGCGACCATGTCCGAAGCCGGCGTGAGCGGTTATGAGATCACGGCCTGGCACGGCATCGCCGTGCGCGCCGGTACGCCACAGCCGATCGTCGACAAGCTGAACGCGACCGTCCTCGCGATCTTCCAGGACCCCGCCTTCCGCACGCGCTGGGAAGCGATCGGCACGCCGGTCGTCGCAGGGACGGCCGAGAGCTTCGGCAAGCTGATCCGAGCAGATTCGGAACGTTTGGGCAAGCTGGTGAAGGATGCCGGGGTCACGGTGGATTAATCAGGACGGCACGGTCGGCGTCGGCGCAACGATTTCGGTTGTCTGCGCCGTCGGCAATGCAGCGACAGCAGGTGCCGGCTGCAGAGGCATCGAAGCCTGCAATTGCGCCATCGGCAGTCTTTCCACGACAACCTGCGGATTGAGCGATTGCGCACCGAGTTCTGCAACGCTGGAGGACACCGTCACAAAATCGCCTGTGGTGCGCTGTCGCTTGACGTCGCTGCCAGTCGTATCCGCCTCAGGAACGGGCATCGTTTTAGGCATCGGCATCGGCGTCTGGAGAAGTCGCTGAAGCGCCGCCATCGGAGCCGGCTCCGTAGCCAAAGCTTGCGGTCCGGCCAGCGCGAGCGCTTCGGTGATGTCCGGTGCCGGACCCGTCGGACTGACGATGCCGAGCGTCGCATAGGCCAGTCTGGTGGCGTCCGGCCGCTTGCTCAGGGCCTCGATGAACCGACGTTCCGGTTCCGGCACCAATGGTGCGAGATTTGCCGTCCCGATATCTGCGAGAAGTCCGCCGCGTTCGAGATAGGTTTTTGCCGCGTCGAACAGCAACGGCGCTACCCGAGAGTTGTAAGGTTCGGAGCGCATGACTGCGTTGATCGAATTCGTGAACGCTTCCTTGTTTGACGCGCCCATCGCGTTGCGGAGGTAATCCATCAACTGGATGTCTTTTTCGTGAGACAGTCCAAACGCAACCTGCTTGCGACCGAGTCGGACAAGCTCCTTTGCAGAGTCGTCGGTCGATCTGATCTTTTTATCGAGCACGTACTGTTTGTGCTCGGCAGCGCTCTCGGCGGGATTGGCGACGATCCGGCGCGCCATCTTCAGGACGAAATCGGGCATTGGGTCTACCGGCGGTCGATCCTGGGGTGCCGGCAGCAGCGGCTGGTATTGGGGAATCCGTGCGCCGAATCCAACAGACCGCATCAACTCATCCTGGATGGCACGAACGAACGGCTCGGCGTTGCGGGGTGACGGATCGTGTGCCGCAGTGGGCCCGAAGTTCCGCAGCATCGGTGCGCTCTGCACGTCTTCGACGCCTTCTGGACCGATAAAGGCTGTCGATTGCGGGTGGACACGGTCGAGAAATTCCATGATCCTTGCGACGTCGACTGCGCCGTCGAGCGTGCCGACATGTTCCAACATCGCTGCGTCGCTGATCGCCGTCGGAAGCACCGGGTCGTCGGCCATGCCGAGCAAAGTGTGCTGCACCTCGGCAATGTCGGCGCCATCCTGCCTGTTGAGGGCGTTGTGGAGCTGCCGAGCCCATTCATACAGAGACTGGGACTTGGCACCGCCCGTCATCGGCATGGTGGTGATCTGCGTCGTCGTCGGGCGTATGTACGGGGGAACTTGCTGCGCATTCCCGCCAGTGCGACCGGACCGGTTGATTCGCGAGCTGATGCCGGCGCCGACGGAAGGAGGTGGGGATGAATCGATTGGCATGGCTCAGGACTGCTGCGCTTTCTCGGCCAGTAGAGGCGAAGGCGGCATAGGCAGCGTTTCCATTGCGATCGGTTCCGACGCTGCCTGCTGCGCGGCCGTTGCGGCGGGCAGCACCGTCTGCAGGAGCTCGAAAGGCATGACCGGGAAACTGCTGACCTGCTCTTCCAACCGCTGGCGTTTTGCGACGGTTTCGACGTTGTCGCCACAATTTGGCACGGGCGCTTCTGCCGGAAAAGTGATTACAGGTGCAGGTACTGCAGCCAATGTTGCGGCAGGTAAGGTTGCGACGACTGCAGGCTGGGCGATCTCCATACCAACGGGCAGATTCTGAGCCGCCGGATAGAGCTCGCGAAGCGGGGGACTGACACGACCAGCAGTTGCATAGCGCTTGTATTGCACTGCTGCATCCCCATCCCCAGCCAGCATTTCCCGTCCCTTGTCCTTCATCGCATTGAAGTGGTGCAAGTGCTCTGGAGGCACATGTTTGGCGAGGCTGTCCCACGTAACGGCAGCGGCGTCGCCGTTGAGACCAACTTCAGCATTCACCGCACCGAACAACATCCTTACTGCTTCTGGATTGTGTGGTGTATCGGCGAAGTGGTACGCAACACCGCACTGGATGGACTTTTCAGTGGTCAGATGTAGTCGCGCGGTCTTGACATACTCCAATACGCGTTCAGCATCCTCACGAGACAATCCGAAAGAGATTTCACGCACGGCACTCTTGTACCAGTCGGAGGCCCTGCGGCTGGTAACGTGTGAATCCTCTGCGATTTTTGCGATCTGCTGCTTTGGGGACAGCTCCATGTTTCCGACGATTTGTTCAATCGTGTAGCGGACATTTGGACCTACCTGATTGAGCGGTATCCTTTTTGCTGCCGGGGTACCGAAGTAAGGGTCGACAGGAGGAAGTGGAACGGTAGGCATGCCACCAATCGTCGTGGCCTGAGTTGGCTGCAGTTGAGCCGGCGGAAGCTGGAAGTTGCGCTGCGGCCCAGCAGTAGCAGGTCCGCCGACAGCACCGGCCAGAGCCTGCATCTTTTGCAAAAAGCGCACGACCGAGCTGATTTCCCCATCGTCGCCTAATTCGGCGTTCTCCATCACTGCATCAGACCGAACGCTGATCGGGAGAGAGCCATCTTGAAAAATAGCTCCAAGTGTTTCACGCACCTGCAAAAGGCCGACCGGCCATGAGCTCCTGAGCGCAGCGTCAAGCCTTTTGGACCACATCACCAATTGCTGCGATACGGCATTTCCACCGGTCACAGTCGTAGCCTGCTGTGCTGCGACAGGCGAGCGCGAATAGATCGGGGCCTGATGGGATGTCGTCGACGGGCTATCCGAGTGATTGATCTGCGATGTTGTGGTGTTGGTACGGGCGCGGGTCGGCGGTGGCGTGCTTGGCGATGGCATGAAAAAACCTCTGTGGAATTGAATCCAAGAGGTTCTTTCAAAGCAGCATCTGCGACCTTGGGAATCGTCCTATAAAAAAGGACGCAACGGTGCGCTCATCCGTAAATTACGGCGCCTTCGCCAGCCCCAGCTTCTCGATGACAACCTTTTCCTTGCCCATCGTCTCCTGCGCGAACTTCGTGTATTCCGCCGAGCTCATGTAGTTCGGCAGCATGTCGTAGCGACCGAGCGATGCTACGTAGCTCGGCTCTTCCATCGCCTGCTTGAAGGCGTCGTGCAGCTTCTTGACGACTTCCGGCGGCGTGCCTTTGGGCGCGCCGATACCGAAAGGCGAGTTCTGCACGATGTCGTAGCCGAGTTCCTTCAGCGTCGGCGCGTCCGGGAACTTGGCCAGCCGCGTAGCGCCCCAGGTATTGAGCACGCGCAGCTTGCCGGCCTCGACCTGTGGCGCGAAACCGGTGCTGTCGGCCGCAGCCATCAGATGGCCGCCGACCACCGCCTGCATCAGGTCGGCGCTGCCCTTGTACGGCACGTGCTGCAGCTTGATGCCGGCCTTTTGCGCGACGGTTTCCATCGTCAGGTGCGGGCTGGTGAAGTTGCCGGTGGAGCCGTAGGTCAGGGCGCCCGGATTGGCCTTCGCGTAGGCGACGAAGTCGGCCCAGGTCTTGAACGGGCTTTCGGCCGGCACGACGACGCCGAAGGCATAGCCGGTGACGTTGATGACGTAGCTGATGTCCTTGATCGGGTCCCAGTTCAGCTTGGTCGTGTAGCCGAGCCGGAACACGCCGAGCGGAATCTGCGCGACCGTGTAGCCGTCGGCTGGCGAACTCTGCAGCGCCTGCGCCGGCAAGGTGCCGCCGGCACCGGGCTTGTTGTCGATGATGACCGGCTGGCCGAGAATCTTCGACGCATTGTCGGCAAGCTGCCGCATCGTGATGTCGGTCGGTCCGCCGGCCGGGAACGCGATGACCAGCTTCACCGGACGCGCCGGAAAACCTTGCGCCTGGGCGGCCAGCGGTGACAGCACGGCGGCGCAGGCCAGAGCGGCGGCGCCAAGAGAAATAACGGAACGACGATGCATGCGCGGGAATCCTAAAACCCTCCATTTGGCCGGGCAGGCTCGCCTCGCACAATCGGTGACTGCCCTTAGCGAGTCACGTTGGCGTCAGCCTTCGCAACCGGGCGGTGCGGCGCTCATGCCGCCGGAGGGGACACCGGTTCCGCGCGGTCTGCTTTCGGCTCGGCATGTTCGCAAATCGACCGTCCGCTACCGCGCCAGCACCGGCCCCAGCGCCACCCCCGTGTGCGTCCCCAGCCTCACCACATCCTCCGGCGGCGCCGCAGCGACGATGCGCCCGCCCGCGTTCCCGCCATCCGGGCCCAGGTCGATGATCCAGTCCGCCTCGGCGATCACATCCAGATCGTGCTCGATCACCACCACGCTATGCCCAGCATTCACCAGGCGGTGCAGGACGTGGATCAGCTTCTCCACATCCGCCATGTGCAGGCCGACCGTCGGCTCGTCCAGCACATACAGCGTGTGCGGCGCCTTCTGGCCGCGGCGCGTGACGTCGTCGCGCACCTTGCTCAGTTCGGTCACCAGCTTGATGCGCTGCGCCTCGCCGCCGCTCAGCGTCGGCGACGGCTGGCCGAGCGTCAGGTAACCGAGTCCCACGTCCTTCAGCAACTGCAGCGGATGCGCGATGTTGGGCATCGTGCCGAAGAAATCGACCGCTTCATCGACCTCCATCTGCAGCACGTCGCCGATGTTCTTGCCGCGCCAGGTGACGGCCAACGTCTCCGGGTTGAAGCGCGCGCCGTGGCAGACCTCGCACGGCACCTTCACGTCCGGCAGGAAGCTCATGGCGATGGTGCGGATGCCCGCGCCGTCGCAGCCGGGACAACGGCCTTCGCCGGTGTTGAAGCTGAAGCGCGCCGGCGCATAGCCGCGCGCCTTGGCTTCGAGCGTGTCCGCGAACAGCTTGCGGATGGTGTCCCAGAAGCCGATGTACGTCGCCGGGCAGCTGCGCGGGGTCTTGCCGATCGGCGTCTGATCGACTTCGAGCACGCGATCAATGGTTTCGTAGCCGTCGACCGAACTGCAACCTGTCCACGCCGGACGCTTGCCCGCCGCGTCCGCATCGCGGCCGGCTTTGGTCATCCGCTGGATGACGATCGCCTGGACGTTCGCCAGAAGCACGTCGCGCGCCAGCGTCGACTTGCCCGATCCGCTGACGCCGGTGATGGCGACCAAGCGGTGCAGCGGTAGCGTCGATGTGACGTCCTTGAGGTTGTGAAGATCGGCCTTGTGCACCGTCAGCCAGGTGTCGGTGTTGACCACCACTCCACGCCGGGCCTGAAGTGGATGCCTGATCGCATCCCGCAAATACCGTCCCGTCTGTGAGTCGCTGGCTGCTTCGATGTCCGCGACGCTGCCCTGCGCCACCAGCCGCCCGCCGCGCTTGCCCGCGCTCGGGCCGATGTCGATGATGTGATCGGCGCGGCGGATCGTGTCCTCGTCGTGCTCGACAACCACCAGCGTGTTGCCCTTCTCGCCGAGCTTGTGCAGCGCGTTCAGCAAGATCTGGTTGTCGCGGGCATGCAGGCCGATGGTCGGCTCGTCGAGCACATAGCAGACGCCTTGCAGGTTGCTGCCGAGCTGGGCTGCCAATCGGATGCGCTGCGCTTCGCCACCGCTCAGGGTCGGCGCGCCACGGTCCAGCGTGAGGTAGCCAAGTCCGACCTCTTCGAGGAATTCGAGGCGGCTCTTGATTTCTGGGACGAGGTCGCGGGCGATTTCTGCGTTTCGGCCGGTCAGCGCCAGATTCTCGAACCACTTGCGGATGTCGGTCACGCTCAATCGAGCAATGTCGACGATGGAAACGCCCAGGCCCTCCCCCCCGCCCTCTCTCTGTCCTTCGAACAACACGGCCCGCGCCACCGCATTCAGCCGCGTCCCCTGGCAGGTCGGACAGACGACATCGCCGACATCCTCCGCCTCCGGCTCCGCAAACGTCTGCTCGCGCCCCTTCTGGTCGTCCGCCAGCACCGAATCGTCGAACACCTTGCGCTGGTCCTTGGTCAGCTTCACACCGGTGCCGACGCAATCGGGGCACCAGCCGTGCTTGCTGTTGTAGCTGAACAGGCGCGGATCGAGTTCCGCATAGCTGGTGCTGCAGATCGGACACGCCCGCAGCGTCGAAAACACCTGCGTGCGGCCGATGCCCGCCGTCGGCTGGCCGTCCGCCAGCGCCTCGCGCAGGCCGCCGAGGTCGCTCATCACATGCAGCACGCCTTTTCCGTGCTCCAGCGCCTTTGTCAGCGCATCGCGCAGTTGCGCCTCGTTGCCCGGCGTCACGTCGAGGCTCGCAACCGGCAGCTCGATGCTGTGTTCCTTGAAGCGGTCGAGTCGCGGGAACGGATTGGTCGGCAGAAAACCGCCGTCGACGCGCAGATGCGTGTAGCCGCGCGGCCGCGCCCAGTCGGCCAGCTCGGTGTAGACGCCCTTGCGGTTGCTCACCAGCGGCGCCAGCAGGCCGATGTGCTGGCCCTTGAAGTTGCGCATCAGCTGCGCGGCGATGCTGTCGGGCGTCTGCGGCTGCACGGCCGCACCGTCGTGGATGCAGTGCTGCGTGCCGAGCTTCACGTACAGCAGCCGCAGGAAGTGCCAGACCTCGGTGGTCGTGCCGACGGTCGATTTACGCCCGCCGCGCGACAGCCGCTGCTCGATGGCGACCGTCGGCGGAATGCCGTAGACCGCATCGACCTCGGGCCGGCCCGCCGGCTGCACGATGCTGCGCGCGTAGGCGTTGAGCGATTCGAGATATCGTCGCTGGCCTTCGTTGAAGAGGATGTCGAAGGCCAGCGTCGACTTGCCCGATCCGCTCACGCCCGTGACCACGCTGAACTTGCCGCGCGGGATGTCCACCGAGAGGTTCTT
>JAQGMX010000137.1 GCA_028292145.1 Variovorax sp. | reverse complement strand
AGCATGTCGCTCACGCGCACATTCAGGCCCGGCAGGTTCAGCGCCGTGCGGCCGCAGAAGGCTTCGCGCGTGGCTTCGTAGACGGCGATCAGCCCGTCGACCGTGCGCGTCGGCGACGACATCGGATGCGACACGTCGGGCGACACCGGACAGATCGATTCGACGCCGGCCAGCGGCTCGCGGATGATCCCGCTGAAGAACGACGACGCCGCGCCGTTGGGCTTGCCCGGCCGCACCGTGACCGTCATCAGCCGCGCGGCGCGGCCGTCGATGTAGCCCTTGCGCGTGTAGTCGGCGATCAGGTGTTCGCAGATCAGTTTCTGCGTGCCGTAAGACGTCTGCGGCGCGGGCAGCGTGTCGTCGGCCACCAGCGCGGGCAACGGCACGGCCGGGTCCGGCCCGAATACCGCGACCGAGCTGGAGAACACCAGGCGTGTGACCTTGCCGCCGGCCTCCACGTTGGCGCGCAAGGCATCCAGCAATGCGCGCGTGCTGTCGAGATTCGACCGCAGCCCGAGCTCGAAATCCGCTTCGCATTCGCCGGACACCGCGGACGCCAGGTGGAATATGCCGTCGAAGTATTTGGTCCGCAGCGCATCGGTCTGCGTCAGCAGCGGGCCGGTGCGCGCTTCGACGCGCGTGTCGGCCAGCAGGTCGGCGGGCGGCGGCGCGATGTCGGTGAGCACGAGGCGTTCGATGGCTTCTCCGGCGAGCGTGCCGCGCTTGAGCAAGGTGCGTGCGAGGCGCGCGCCGAGAAAGCCTCCGCCGCCGGTGATTAGCAGTTTCATGGGGTCTCCTTCATGGTTTTCGATGTTCGGGACGGGTTGCCGGACCGGCCTTTCGGTTTCGCCGCGATCACGCCGGAGGCGATCAGCCGGTCTTCGCCGAGGATCAGGTGCTGCGTCGCGTGATGCCGTGCGGCAACCGCGTCGCGTGCGGCGATGGCGTCGACGATGGCGCGATGCTCCAGCTGCACGGCCTGCATGAAGTCGCTGCGCCTCGCCTCGTTGCCGCGCGTGATGCGCATGCCTTCGCGCAGGTACTGCTCCAGGAAGCCGATCAGCAGGCGGAACTGCGGATTGCCGGTCGCCTCGCCGATGACGCGATGGAACGCCAGGTCTTCGGCCACGCCGTTGCCGCCGGCTGCAACGGCCGCGTCGATGGCCTTCAGCGCGCGCCGCAGTTCGCCGACCTGGCTGCGCGTGGCGCGCTCGGCGGCCAGCGCGGCAATCTCGCCTTCGAGCACCCGACGCACCTCGACGACATGCACCACCGCCTCGACCGAGGCCAGCACGGCCGGATCGAAAGCCAGCGGCGCATGGGCCGGCGGTTGCGCGACAAACACGCCGGAGCCCTGCCGGGACGTGACGAGCGCCTTCGACTTGAGCTGGTGCACCGCCTCGCGCACGACGGTGCGCGAGACGCCATGCGCAACGGCGAGTTGCTGTTCTGTGGGCAGACGGTCGCCGGGTCGGAGCGCGCCGGATTCGATCTGCGCGACGAGACGCAGCGCCAGCCGATCCGACAGCCGGTCGGACTCGACGCGCAGCGGTTGCGGGGAGGGGGAAAGGGCGCGGGGCTGCGCGGAGGCGAGACGTTCAAGCACGGTTGTCGGCTCATCATACAAATTTCGAAGGCTTTGAAAAGCGGGTTTCTGCTTAACGGTTTGTCCTGATGGCGCCGTCAGGTCGCGATGCCAATACTCCGCTGGCCCGAGAACCTTTGAGGATTCAACTGCATGGCGAGCGTCACGATCCAGGGTGTCAAGAAGAACTTCGGAGAGGTACCCATCCTCCATGGCGTCGACATCGACATCCAGGACGGCTCTTTCACCGTGCTGGTCGGTCCGTCGGGCTGCGGCAAGTCGACGCTGCTGCGCATGATCGCGGGGCTGGAGCAGATCAACGGCGGCGAAATCCGTATCGGCGAGAAGCGCGTCAACGACCTTCCGCCGAAGGAGCGGGACATCGCGATGGTGTTCCAGAACTACGCGCTCTACCCGCACATGACGGTGCGGGCCAACATGGCGTTCGCGCTGTCGCTCGCGAAGATCGAGAAGTCGGTCGCCGACGCCAAGGTGCAGCGCGCGGCCGAGATCCTCGCGCTGATTCCGTTGCTCGACCGCTATCCGCGCCAGCTCTCCGGCGGACAGCGGCAGCGCGTGGCGATGGGACGCGCGATCGTGCGCGATCCGCAGGTGTTCCTGTTCGACGAGCCGCTGTCTAACCTCGATGCCAAGCTGCGCGTCGCGATGCGCAGCGAGATAAAGGAACTGCACCAGCGCCTGAAGACGACGTCGATCTACGTCACGCACGACCAGATCGAGGCGATGACGATGGGCGACAAGATCGTGGTGATGCGCGACGGCCGCATCGAGCAGACCGGCAGTCCGCTCGACCTCTACGACCGTCCGGCCAACCAGTTCGTCGCGGGCTTCATCGGCTCGCCATCGATGAACTTCCTGCCGGGCAAGCTGATCCGCTCCGGCGGGCTCGCGCAGGTGCAGGTCCAGCTCAACGACGGCACGCTGCTGGATGCGCCGCTGCAGGCCGGCGGCACCGACGGCCAGGCCGTCGTCTACGGCACGCGGCCCGAACACCTCACGCTCTCCGACCACGGCGGCATTCCGGCCAAGGTGGTGGTGATGGAGCC
>JAQGMX010000254.1 GCA_028292145.1 Variovorax sp. | reverse complement strand
GACCCGTTTGGCGGCGTCTACAAGAAGCTGGTGATCAAGGACGACAAGCTGATCGGCGCCTGCCTGTTCGGCGACACCGCCGACGGCGGCTGGTACTACCAGCTGCTGCGCGACGGCCGCAGCGTGCGCGACATCCGCGAGACGCTGATGTTCGGCGACGCCGGCCCATGCTAGAGAGCAAGCACATGCGGGAAACCCGATCCACCTGCCCTTACTGCGGCGTCGGCTGCGGCGTCGTCATCGAATCCGACGGGACGCAGATCACCGGCGTGCGGGGCGACCCGGACCATCCGGCCAACTTCGGACGCCTCTGCACCAAGGGCTCGACGCTGCATCTCACCGCGACGGCGGCCGTCACGCTGCAGACGCGCCTGCTGCAACCCATGCAACGGCTGCAGCGCAACGCCGCGCCGCAGCCGGTCAGCTGGAACATCGCGCTCGACCACGCCGCCGACAAGTTCGCACAGGTGATCGCCGACCACGGCCCGGACGCCGTCGGTTTCTACATCTCCGGCCAGTTGCTGACGGAGGACTACTACGTCTTCAACAAGCTGGCCAAGGGCCTGATCGGCACCAACAACGTCGACACCAACTCGCGCCTGTGCATGAGCAGCGCGGTCGCCGGCTACAAGAAGACGCTGGGCGCCGACGCGCCGCCGGCTTGCTACGACGACTTCAACGACGCGGACTGCCTGTTCATCGTCGGCAGCAACACCGCCTGGGCGCATCCGATCCTGTTCCGGCGCATCGAAGACGCCAAGCGCGCCAATCCGGCGATGAAGATCGTCGTCGTCGACCCGCGTCGCACCGACACCTGCGAGATCGCCGATCTGCACCTGCCGATCCAGCCGGGCACCGATGTGATGCTGTTCCACGGCCTGCTGCACCTGATGCTGCGGGAAGGCTGGACCAAACCCGACTACATCGCCGCCCACACCAGCGGATTCGACGCGCTCGAGGCGACGGTGCGCGACTGCACGCCCGATCGCGTGGCGCAGATCTGTGGCATCGACAAGGCGGCGCTGATCGAGGCTGCGCGGCTTTTCGCGACCTCGCCGGCGACGCTGAGCCTGTATTGCCAGGGGCTGAACCAGTCCAGTTCAGGCACCGCCAAGAACGCGACGCTGATCAACCTGCACCTCGCGACCGCGCAGATCGGCCGTCCCGGCGCCGGGCCTTTCTCGCTGACCGGCCAGCCGAACGCGATGGGCGGTCGCGAAGTCGGCGGCATGGCGAATCTGCTGAGCGCGCACCGCGACCTGGCAAACCCTGCGCACCGGGCCGAAGTGGCCGCGCTGTGGGGCATCGACAGCGTGCCGTCGCGGCCGGGCAAGACGGCGGTCGACATGTTCCAGGCGGCGGCCGACGGCGAGATCAAGGCGCTGTGGATTTCATGCACCAACCCGGCTCAGTCGATGCCCGATCAGGCGACCGTGCGGCGCGCGCTGGAGAGATGCGAATTCGTCGTCGTGCAGGAAGCCTTCGCGACGACCGCGACCTGCAGCTATGCCGATCTGCTGCTGCCGGCGACGACCTGGGGCGAAAAGGTCGGCACGGTGACCAACAGCGAACGCCGCATTTCGCGCGTCCGGCCGGCGGTCGCGGCGCCCGGCGAGACGCGGCACGACTGGTCGGCCGTGACCGATTTCGCACAGCGCCTCGAAGCGCGGATGGCTGCGCGCGCGGCCACCTCGCTTTTCCCCTACGCACTCGACAGCGAAGCCGGTGCCCAGGCGATCTGGAACGAGCATCGCGAAAGCACCCGCGGTCGCGATCTGGACATCACCGGGCTGAGCTGGCCGATGCTCGACGTGCAAGGTCCGCAGCAGTGGCCACTGCCCGAAGGCGCTGCGACCGGCCGGGTGCGCCTCTATGAAGACGGCATCTTCCCGACCGCCGACGGCCGAGCCCGCTTCTTCGACGCGCCGTACAAACCGGTGGCCGAGGCGCGCGATGCACGCTTTCCGTTCTCGCTCAACAGCGGCCGCCTGCGCGACCAGTGGCACGGCATGAGCCGCACCGGCACGCTGGGCCGGCTGTTCGGCCATGCGCCAGAGCCGGTGGTGCAGATGAATCCGCTGGACATGGCTCGCTGCCAGATCGCCGAGGGCGAACTGGTGGAAGTGGCGTCGCGGCGCGGCACGGTCGTGCTGCCGGCGCAAGGCAGCGCGGACATCGGCATGCGCCAGAGCTATATCGCGATGCACTGGGGCGAGGAAGCGCTGAGCGGGCGCGCGGGCGACGGCGGCCGCATCGCCGGCATCAACGCGCTCACGACATCCGCGTACTGCCCCGATTCGAAGCAGCCCGAGCTCAAGCACGCGGCCGTCCGCATCACCAAGGCAGAACTGCCGTGGTCGATGGTGACCGCCGCCTGGTTGCCGGCGGACCGCGTGTTGTCGGTGCAGCAGGCGCTGCGGGCGCTGATGGCTGAATTCCGCTTCGCGAGCTGCGTGCCGTTCGGCAGCGGCGCACCGCTCCAGGCCGGCGTGCCGGAGCCGAGCGGGCTGTTGTTCCGCGCCGCCGGGCCCGAAGCGCCGCCCGCCGAATTGCTGACGTGCATCGAGGCGCTGATGGGTTTGGCTGCGGCGGACGTCATGCACTATTCCGACGCGCGGCACGGCCAGCGCCGCCGGATGCGGCTGGTCCGACCGACGCCTGGCAGCGACGAGGCGCGGCTCGAAGGTTTCCTGCTGGCCGGCGACACGCGGGCGGAGGCCTGGATCAAGGCGCTGCTGCTCGACCGCCTCCCGGCGCAATCGTTCGGCCGGCAACTGCTGCGCCCGGGCGCGACCGCGCCGTCAGGCATCGCCACGCGCGGGAAACTCGTCTGCAGCTGCTTCGGCGTGACCGAAGCCGCCATCGACGAACTGCTTGGGCAGACCGCCGGCGACGACGCCCAGCGCCTCGTCTGCCTGCAGGAAACGCTGAAGTGCGGAACCAACTGCGGCTCCTGCATTCCCGAACTCAAGCGCCGGGTTCGCAGCATCGCCATCGTGGCGGTAGCCGCCGTTGCGACTGCTGCGGCATAGGACAATCCTCGGACCCATGGGAATAAGTCATTACATCAAGGAAATCGGCCGCGGCGCGCGAGGCGCCAAGCCGCTGGCGCGCGCGCAGGCGGCCGATCTGTTCGGACAACTGCTCGACGGCGGCATTACCGATCTGGAAATCGGCGCCTTCTGCCTCGCGATGCGCATCAAGGGCGAGACGCCGGAAGAAATGGCCGGCTTTCTCGACGCCACGCAGGCGCGGCTCGCGCATGTGCCGGCCGGCGAGCCCGGCGCGCCGGCGCTGGTCGTGCTGCCGAGCTACAACGGCGCGCGCAAGCTGCCGGTGCTGACGCCGCTGCTGGCGCTGCTGCTGGCCCGCGAAGGCCTGCCGGTGCTAGTGCACGGAAGCGCCAGCGAATCGACCCGCGTGCTGGCGTCGGACGTGCTCGCAGCGCTGGATGTGCCGCCGCTGCAGGCCATCCGTGCGATTTCACCAGGCGAAGTCGTCTTCGCGCCGACCGAACTGCTCAACCCGGCCCTCAAGCGCCTGCTCGACGTGCGCCGCATCGTCGGCCTGCGCAATCCGGGCCACAGCGTGGTCAAGCTGATGCAGCCGACGACCGGCCCCTGCGTCATCGTCGCGAGCTACACGCATCCCGAATACGCGCTCACGATGGCCGAAACCTTCGCCATGACCGGCATCACCGCCCTGCTCTCGCGCGGCCTCGAAGGCGAAGTCGTGTCCGATCCGCGCCGCACCGCGCAGATCGACGGCTTCGTGCGCGGCGTGCGCAGCGAACTCCAGGCGCAGCAACCCGGCACCGCGGCCGAAGTGCCCGGCCTGCCGACCGCCATCGACATCGAAACCACCGCCGCCTACACGCGCAGTGTGCTCGTCGGCGACCTTCCGGTACCGCACGCGATCGCCGTTCAGGTCGCGCACATCAGACAACTCGCGACCCACGCATGATGAACAAAGCTTCCAACCTCCCGTTCAACGGTCGCTGCACACTGGTCGGCGCCGGCCCCGGCGACCCGGATCTGCTGACGCTGAAAGCCGTCAAGGCGATCGCCGCCGCCACCGTGCTGTTCGTCGACGATCTGGTGAACGAAGCGGTGCTCGTGCATGCGCGACCGGGCGCCCGCATCGTCTACGTCGGCAAGCGCGGCGGCTGCAAGAGCACGCCGCAGGCTTTCATCGAAAAACTCATGATCACCGCCGTGCGGGAAGGCGAAACCGTGGTGCGCCTCAAGGGCGGCGATCCGTTCATCTTCGGCCGCGGCGGCGAGGAGGTCGAGCATCTGCGCGATGAAGGCATCGAAGTGGCGGTGGTGAATGGCATCACGGCCGGGCTGGCCGCAGTGACGTCGCTCGGCGTGCCGCTCACGCACCGCGACCATGCGCAGGGCGTCGTCTTCGTCACCGGCCATGCCAAAACCGGCGCCGGCGCGCAGGACGACCCGACCGACTGGCGCGCGCTGGCGGCCACGGTGCACAACGCCCGGCTCACGCTGGTTATATATATGGGGGTCGCCGGTTCTTCCCACATCCAGCGCGAACTTCTGCAGGGTTTGCCGGGCGAAACGCCGGTCGCCGTGGTGCAGCATGCGAGCCTGCCGCACCAGCGCCATCTCGTGACGACGCTGGATGCCATGTGCGGCGCCATCGCCAACGCCGGGTTGGGAAGTCCTTCGGTGATCGTGGTCGGCGACGTGCTGCGCGGCATCGCGGCGGCAAGCGACAGCGGCTCGCCGGAGCTGCGTAGCTCCGGAAACGCCGGAAACTAGAATTCCGCCTCCACAAAGAGGCTGAATCCACTTGTCACTCCACTTCGACGTCGTCGTCATCGGCGCAGGCGCTGCCGGCCTTTTCTGCGCCGCCCAGGCCGGCCAGCGCGGGCTGAAGGTCCTGATCGTCGACCACAGCGAGCGCATCGCCGAGAAAATCCGCATTTCCGGCGGCGGACGCTGCAACTTCACCAACCGCGACATTGACATACGTGCGCCGCAAAAGCACTTCGTCGGCGAGAACCCGAATTTCTGCCGTTCTGCCCTGTCGCGCTACACGCCGCAGCAGTTCATCGCGCTGATCGACCGCTACGGCATCGCGCACCATGAAAAGCACAAGGGCCAGCTGTTCTGCGACGGCCCGTCCCAGCAGATCATCGACATGCTGCTCGCCGAGTGCGCGGCGGGCAATGTCGAGCGCTGGCAGCCGTGCAAGGTGCGCGGCGTGGTTTTCGACGCCGACGCCGCCGTGGCCGATCGCTACCGCATCGACACCGATCGCGGCCCGGTGCACACCGCGCAGATCGTGGTGGCGACCGGCGGCCTGTCGATTCCGCAGCTCGGCGCCAGCGATTTCGGCTACCGGCTGGCGGCGCAGTTCGGCCTGCGCATGGTGACGCCGCGGCCGGCGCTGGTGCCGCTGACCTTTGCCGGCGACGGCTGGGCGCCGTATGCGGCCCTTGCCGGGCTGGCGCTGCCGGTGCAGATCGCGGTCGGCGCCAAGAAGGAGCGCATGGCATTCCTGGAAGACCTGTTGTTCACGCACCGCGGGCTTTCCGGGCCGGCGGTGCTGCAGATTTCGAGCTACTGGAAGGAAGGCGTGCCGCTGGGAATCGATTTCGCACCGGGCACCGATGTCGCGGCAGCGCTCGGCGAAGCCAAATCGCGCTCGCGCAAGCGAATCGCCAACGAACTCGCGACGATGGTGCCGTCGCGGCTGGCCGACGCGTGGGTCGGCGAGGACCCGGCCCTGCAACGGCCGATCAACGAAGCGGCAGACAAGGCGCTTTCGGCGCTGGCCGAGCGCATCGCGCGCTGGCAGATCACGCCCAGCGGCACGGAGGGCTACAAGAAGGCCGAGGTGACGGCCGGCGGCGTCGACACGCGCGATCTTTCGTCGCAGACGATGGAATCGAAACAGCCGGGGCTTTATTTCATCGGCGAAGTCGTCGACGTGACCGGCTGGCTGGGCGGCTACAACTTCCAGTGGGCCTGGGCAAGCGCATTTGCATGCGCCAATTCGCTCTCTTCGGGATCGTCCTAGCAAGCACGCTATAATTTCGGGCTAACTCTGGCCTTCCCTCAACGGCCGCAAAAAGTTTCAGTTGAGGAACCCCGGCTGTGGGCCTCGATCTCCCCCGGCCAAATTCAATTCAACGATTTAAATGACAACTATCCGCGTTAAAGAAAACGAGCCGTTCGACGTCGCCCTTCGCCGCTTCAAGCGCACCATCGAAAAGCTCGGCTTGCTGACCGATCTGCGTGCCCGCGAGTTCTACGAAAAGCCGACCGCCGAGCGCAAGCGCAAGAAGGCTGCGGCCGTCAAGCGTCATTACAAGCGCGTGCGCAGCATGCAGCTGCCCAAGAAGCTCTACTAAATCGAGCTTCGCTCCACCGGTCTTCCCCGCTTCGTGAGGGCAGCCGGTTCAAGAGCACCGAGCCGCGCCAGGTCAGCCTGCCGCGGCTTTTGTTTTTTTCGAGAAGAATTTCCCTCCATTCAAAGGAATCGCCATGAGCCTCAAGGAACAGATCACCGAAGACATGAAGACCGCCATGCGCGCCAAGGATTCGGAACGCCTGGGCACGATCCGTTTGCTGCTGTCGGCGATGAAGCAGAAGGAAGTTGACGAGCGCATCGAACTCGACGACACGGCTGTGATCGCGATCGTCGACAAGCTGGTCAAGCAGCGCAAGGACTCGGTCACCGCTTTCACGGAAGGTGGCCGCATCGACCTCGCCGACAAGGAAGCCAGCGAGATCAAGGTGCTGGAGGTCTATTTGCCGAAGCGCCTGAGCGCCGACGAAGTCATGGTCGAAGTGAAGGCCGTCGTCGCCGAACTCGGCGCCAGCGGCCCTGGCGACATGGGCAAGGTCATGGGCGCCGTGAAGGCCAAGCTGGCCGGCAAGGCCGACATGGGGCAGGTCAGCGCTGCGGTCAAGGCCGCGTTGTCGGGCGCCTGAGATGAATCGGCCGGTTCCGAAGGCTTGCGCCTGTCTGGTGGACCGGCGCGGACGCCTGCTGGTCTTCGATCATCCCGAGGACGGCGGCATGCAGTTGCCGAAAGGCACGGTCGAGGCGGGCGAGGCACCGGAAGACGCCGTGCGCCGCGAATTGTTCGAGGAATCGGGCATCCGGTTCAACGGCCCGTTGATCTCTCTGGGCACGCTGGACCGCGTTTGCGAAGCCGGCATCGAAGGCAACGTGCACCGCCATGCGCAGCTTTGGCATCTCTACCTGATGCGCACCGACGCGGCGCTGCCGGAGACTTTCGAGCATGTCGCCAGCGGCAGCCCGGAAGAAGACGGGCTCGTCTTCCGGTTTCGCTGGCTGACATCGGAAGAATCGCTGAACGGCTTCGCCTTGCCGTACCGCCAGACGATCGAGCGGCTGCGAACCTGGCTGACGACGCAGACGATCGATTGAGGGCTCAGGAGCCGGCGATCTTCATCCGGTTGATCAGAATCGAACCCGTCGTCTTCGCACCGTAGTTGTATGCGTCGGCACCGACGGCCTGAATGCCGAGCAGCATGTCCTTCAAATTACCCGCGATGGTGATTTCTTCGACCGGGAACGCGATGCGCCCCTTCTCGACCCAGAAGCCGCTCGCACCGCGCGAATAGTCGCCTGTGACGTAGTTCACGCCCTGCCCCATCAGCTCGATCACGAACAGGCCGGTGCCGAGCTTGCGCAGCATTTCGTCGAGGTCGTCGCCGTCCTTGGTCAGGCGCGAGCTCAGCACCAGGTTGTGCGATCCGCCGGCATTGCCCGTGGTCTTCATCCCGAGCTTGCGAGCCGAGTAGGTGCTGAGGAAGTAGCCTTCCAGCCGGCCGCCATCGACGATCTTGCGTGCGCGCGTCGTCACGCCTTCGTCGTCGAAGGGCGAACTTCCCTTGCCGCGCAGGATGTGCGGGTCCTCCGAAACATCGAGATGCTTCGGCAGCACCTGTTTGCCGAGAGAATCGAGCAGAAAGGTGCTCTTGCGGTAGAGCGCGCCGCCGCTGGTCGCCTGCACCAATCCGCCGAGAAGGCCGGCCGCCAGCGGAGACTCGAACAGCACCGGGCACTGCGTCGTCTTGATCTTGCGCGACTTGAGCCGCGACAGCGCGCGCTCGGCGGCGTAACGACCGACTGCCACAGGGCTGGCCAGCGCATCGGCGGAGCGCATCGAGCTGTACCAGGCATCGCGCTGCATGTCGCTGCCCTTGCCAGCGATCGGCGCGACCGAGATCGAATGTCGCGAACTGGCGTAACCGCCGCGGAAGCCGTGCGTGTGCGCGCTGAAGAAGTGGCTCTGCTGCGCCGAAACGCCCGCACCTTCGCTGTTGGTGATGCGCTTGTCGGTCGACAGCGCGGCTGCCTCGCATTCGAGGGCCATCTTGGCGGCGCCTTCGCTGTCGATGTCCCACGGGTGGAACAGGTCGAGATCGGGTTGCTCCTTGACGATGTCGTCCTCGTCGGGCAAGCCGCTGGTCGGGTCTTCGGCCG
>JAQGMX010000209.1 GCA_028292145.1 Variovorax sp. | reverse complement strand
CGCTGCTGCACACGCTGATCCGCAGTTCGCGCAGGGCCGGGCAACATCAGACGCAACTGTTGACATCGCTGTTGTCGGCCATCGGCGCGCAGCTGGCCGCCGCCAAGCCGCTCAAGGCGATGGCGCGTGAAGACCACGTGGATGCGCTGCTGTCCGACCAGATGAAGCAGCTGCGGCGCGCGCTGCGGCGCCAGGTTGTCAGCCGCGAGGCCCTGAGCGCATTGCAGGATCCGTTGCTCGCCATCATGGTCGGCACCGGCTTCTTCCTGAGCCTGGTGCTGCTGAAGATGCCGCTGGCCGCCGTGCTGGTGATGCTGTTCCTGCTGGCGCGGGTGGTGAGCTACCTCTCGAAGGCGCAGCGTGCGTACCAGCAGATCGTGGTGCGCGAGAGCGCCTACTGGTCGCTGATCGACGGCATCGCCGAAGCGCATGTGCAGGTCGAGCCGCAGGGCGGTCAGCGCACGGTGCAGCTGTCGGACGCCATCCGGTTCGACCGGGTGCATTTCCGGCACGGCGACGGCCGGCTGGTGCTCGAAGACGCGTCTTTCAGCATCGCCGCGCAGGAGCTGACGGTCATCATCGGCCCGTCCGGCGCCGGCAAGACCACGCTGCTCGACCTCGTCGTCGGGCTGTTGCAACCCGAATCCGGCCAATTGATGGTCGACGGCGTACCGATGACCGAACTGGCCCTTCGGCAGTGGCGGCGGAAGATCGGCTACGTGCCGCAGGATTCGGTGCTGGTCAACGATTCGATCGCCTACAACCTGGCGTTGGGCGAGGAAGACGTGAGCGAAGACGACTTGCGCGAGGCGCTGCGTGCGGCGGACGCGCTCGATTTCGTTGATGCGATGCCCGAAGGCTTGCAGACGCTCGTCGGCGAGGGCGGTTCGCGGCTTTCGGGCGGACAACGTCAGCGCCTGGCGATCGCGCGCGCGCTGGTGCACAAGCCGCGCCTGCTGGTGCTCGACGAAGCCACCAGCAGCCTCGATGCCGAGGCGCAGGCGGCCGTCATCGAGACTGTCCGGCGCCTGAAGGGCAGCCTGACGATCGTGGCGGTCGCGCACCAGCCGTCGATGATCGACGCCGCCGACCGCCTGTACCGGCTGGCCGATGCGCAGATCACGATGGTGCGCGGCCCTGAAGTCGTCGTTTCCACATGAAGCCGCCGGAGCTACGGCAGGAGCCGAAGCCCGACCTCGGACGCCGGCTGCGGCGCGCGCGTCGGCGGTTCATGTTCCTGAGCCTGCGCACGATCCTTCGCGTGGCCGGTTTTGCGCGGGTCCGCACCCTCGGCAACCTGGCCGGCGAACTGCAGTTCCGCCTGGCGTCGAAGCAGCGCAGGCGAATCCAGCACGACATGGCGCTGGCGATGGGCCGGCCGACTGACGATTCCACGGTCGGTCGGCTGCTTCGCGAGGCTTACCGAGTGAACAACACGGCGGTGCTGGAAATCATGGCGATGTTCGACCGTCCCCAGGACGAGGCCATGCTTGCGGCGCGCTGCGAAGTCGACGGGCTCGAGAATCTCCGCGCTGCGATGGCGGGCGGTCGGGGCGCGATTCTGCTGGCCACGCACATGGGCAACGCCGCGTTGCTGACTGTGAAGCTGGCCCACGCGGGCTGGCCGGTGAGCGTGGTTTACCGGGAGGCGCGGATGATGTCCGCGGGTTTCCTGCAAACCGGGCTGGAGCAATACGGCATTCAGGGCATCCTGGCGAACACCGGCATTCGCGCGTACGGGCAGATGCTGGGCGCGCTGAAGCAAGGGCGCATCGTCTTCGTGATGATGGATCAGGGCGTGCAGAACAAGGAAACCGGGCTGGTCCAGCGCTTTCTCGGCAAGGATTCGGCGATGCCCGCAGGCCCGGCGCAACTTGCCCGCGCTGCGAAGGCGCCGCTCTTGCCGGTCGCGACGACGGCGGCGCTGCCGGTCTGGCGTTTCGACATCCGTCCGCCGGTCGAACTCGGCGCCGGCTTGCTCGAAACCGACCTGGAGCGTCTGGTGCGCATCACCGAGCAGCAGGTGCTGGCGCATCCCCAGCTCTGGAGCTGGCACCACAGGCGCTGGCGCAAGCTGCCGCCGGCGGCGACGAGCTGATCAGGCGGCTTCCAGCGCCTCCTTCAATACAGCGCGCGACAGCGTCGGCGCGAACGATTCGATGAACGAGAACACGTAATTCCGCACGTAGTTGCCGCGCCGGATCGCCAGCTTCGTCAGGTTGATGCCGAACAGCTCGCCCGCATCGATCGCCCGGAGCTGTGTGTCGCGCTCCGCCTCGAACGCGACACCGGCCACGATGCCGACGCCCATCCCCAGCTCGACATAGGTCTTGATGACGTCCGCATCCATTGCGGTGATGCTGATTTCGGGCGTCAGGCCGGCGCGGGCGAAGGCCTCGTCGAGGCGCGTGCGGCCGGTGAAGCCGTTGTCGTAGGTGACGAGCGGGTACGCAGCGAGGCGCTCCAGCGTCAGGGGGCTTTCCAGCAGGGGATGGCCCGGCGGCGCGATCACCGAATGCGTCCAGCGGTAGCAGGGCAGCGCGAGGAGTTGCGGATAGTCGCCGAGCGCCTCGGTCGCAATGCCGACGTCTGCGTCACCATCGAGAAGCATTTGCGCCACCTGCCGCGGCGAGCCCTGGCGCAGATGCAACTGCACGTTGGGAAAGCGGCTTCGGAATTCCTTGACCGCCACCGGCAGGGCATAACGGGCTTGCGAATGCGTCGCCGCGATCGACAGCAGGCCCTCGTCCTGCGTCAGGAAGTCCTGGCCGGCCTGATGCAGGTTGCGGCTTTCGATCAGCACGCGTTCGATGATCGGCAGCAGTGCATCGCCGGGCGCGGTGAGCCCAGTCAGCCGTTTGCCGGCGCGAACGAACAGGTCGACGCCGAGTTCGTCCTCAAGTTCGAGGATCTGGCGGCTGACGCCGGGCTGGGAGGTGTGAAGAGCGACCGATGCGTCGGTGAGGTTGAAGCCGCTGCGGACGGCTTCGCGTACGGAGCGCAGCTGTTGAAAGTTCATCTTCGACGGATTCTGCGTCGATCCAGACCCAACCGGAACGACCGATTTGTCGATTCTTCATGACCGAATAATCTGAAGAAGGGTGTCTTCGGGTGAGTCGATCCTGTTTGTCGAGCGGACTGACAAGGTTGTCGCCTACGACGAAGTTGTCGCTCTTTTCGACAACCGATGTGCTCGCAGTATCGAAAATGTTGGAAAACCTATCATTGATACCTTTGTGATCGTCGACGCAATCTAGTCTTTCAGGCTGTGAGCAGCCATCAATACATTCGCGAAGGCCGAAAACGCCTTCATATGAGCGAGCAACAGTTCGCTGTGGCTGTCGGCGTCAGCCGGGGCGCCGTCCAGCAATGGGAGCGTCCAGGCGGAACGGCGCCGCGCCGGAGCAATTGGCAGCGCGTCGCAGACGTGCTGGGCGTGCCGGTTGCAGAACTGCTTTCCGGAATGCGTGCCGACGTTTTGCCAGACATGCGGGCGGAGGTTCCGCTGGTATCCGAAGTCGAAGCCGGCAACTACACCGTCATCGACAATTTCAAGCCGAATTTGTCTTTTGACACTGTTCCCGTGCGAATTGATGTCAAGCGGCATACCTACGCATTGCGTGTGCATGGCGACAGCATGGTTAGCGAAACGGGTGACTCTTTCCCGCCTGGCGCCATCCTGATCGTGGAGCCGGAAATGGCGCCGATCCCGGGCGATTACGTGATTGCGCTCAATACCGACAACGAGACGACCTTCAAACAGCTGGTTAAAGACGGCGGCGACCTGTATTTGAAGCCGCTCAACAGCCGTTACCCGATCAAGCCGCTCGGCACGGCAAGAATCATTGGTGTCGTCCGTGAGTTCACCAAACGATTCCGATAAAAGAAGCATATTTCTGGTTTTTTTGAGATAGATTTTTAAGGAGGGGATATAAGCACTATCTTCACTCTTTGGAGCCGGAATGCCTTACGTCCTGCTGGCGCGTCTTTCTGGTGAGCAGCTGCCGGTGGAAATCACGGCAGCCGAAGACATCCACAAGCTTCTTTCGCTTCAGGCAGCAGGACTCGTGGTAGCAACGATTCCGCCTTATATCCACGACAGGCACGGCGGCAAATACGCCTCTGCGGCCACCGTGATTGCGGTGACGCAGGCAGGCCTTGCCGCTGTAAAAAAACGCAGGAACTGACGCTCTTCTGCACATCTTTTCCTGAAACGTAAATAAAATTAGAAAAAACGTCCAGGCGCTGAATCGATTTCGTTGTTGACTGCGTAGTGCGAATGTGAATCCGCCCATACCAACCTATTCGCCGTCCCCGTCTTCCGGGGCTTTCCTCACCGAAACACACAACCTCTGGCTCGTTGCCGCGTCGCTTTTGATTGCGACATTGGCTTCGTACGTCGCGCTGGATCTCTCGCGCCGTGTCCGCACCACCGATGGCGTCATCAACGCGCCATGGTGGACCGTCGGCTCCGTGGCGCTTGGAACCGGCATCTGGTCGATGCATTTCGTCGGCATGCTGGGTTTCTCGTTGCCGATCCGGATCGGTTTCACCGGCTTGCTGACGCTCGTCTCATGGATCGCGGCCGTCGCGGCATCGGCTGTCGCGCTCTGGGTGGCCAGCAGGGCGGATTACAGCCTGAAGCGCGTGCTGGTCGCCTCGTTGGTCATGGGTGCCGGCATTTCCGGGATGCACTATCTCGGCATGGCGGCTATCGACATGGCGCCCGGCATCGTTTGGGACTGGCCGATCGTGGCGCTTTCGGTGTTGATCGCGGTTGCTGCATCGGCTGCGGCGTTGTTGATCTTCGGCTTGCTGGTCCGGGTGCGGCAGGAGCGTCGGTCTCAGGTCCAGCTATTGGCGGCGGTGCTGATGGGTATCGCCATTTGCGGCATGCACTACACCGGCATGGCGGCGGCAAGTTTTCCGGCCGGTTCCGTTTGCCTCAGCGCGAACGCGCTCGGGGGCGCCGGGCTGACCGGCATCGTGCTCGTGGCTTCGAGCATGCTTCTGCTCGGCACGCTCTTCACTTCGCTGCTCGAGGCGCGGCTGCAGGTGGTGGCGCGGCGCCTTGCGCATTCGCTGGAAGAGTCGAATGCGCAGCTCAAGGACGCCAACCACGAGTTGCGCCGCCGAGCCTTCACCGACGCCCTGACCGGATTGCCGAACCGGGTCCTGTTCGAGGATCGGCTCCACCACGCGCTGATGCGCATGACGCGCGCTAACCAGTTGCGCATCGAGGAGCGGATTGCGGTCCTTTTCGTCGATCTGGACGGCTTCAAGCCGGTCAACGACTCTTTCGGGCACAAGGCCGGCGACCTGATATTGCAGGCAGCGGCCGCGCGGCTGCTGGGTACCGCCCGCGAAAGCGACACCGTCGCACGCATCGGCGGCGACGAATTTCTCATGATGCTCGAAGGCGTTTCCGATGAGGCCGGCTGCGTGGATGTCGCAAATCGGGTCCTGCACGCGCTGACACAGCCGTTCGACGTGCTCGGCCGGCAGGTTCAGATCGCCTGCTCGATCGGCATCGTTCTGCATCCCGACCAGGGCGAAGCCGACAAGCTGGTGGCCAACGCCGACGCGGCGATGTATGCGGCCAAGCGCAACGGCGGCGCCAACTACGCCATGTTCGAATCTCACATGCTGGCCGACGCCAGCGACCAGCTCGAACTGCAGAGCGACCTGCGCAAGGCGCTTGACCGCAACGAGTTCGAGCTCTACTACCAGCCGAAGATCGACGGCGTCGGCGGCGGCGTCAGCGGGGTGGAAGCGCTGGTGCGCTGGAACCACGCGCAACGCGGCCTGGTCGGCCCGCTGCATTTCATCGGCCTGGCGGAACGTTTCGGAATGATCGTCCGCCTCGGCGACTGGATCATCGACGAGGCTTGCCGGCAGATTTCGGCATGGCGCGGCGAAGGCCTGTCGATGAACGTGGCCGTGAACCTGTCCGTCATGCAGCTTCGTGAGAACGGACTCGCCGAACGGATCGCGCATGCGCTCTTGCGCCACGGCGTGCCGGCTTCGCAGCTCATGTGCGAAATCACCGAATCGGTCGCGATGGAGGACATCAAGGCCACGCAACGTACCTTCAACGACCTGGCTCGGATCGGCGTGTACCTGTCGATAGACGATTTCGGAACCGGTTATTCCAGCCTCAGCTACCTGCGCCAGCTTCCTGCGCGCCAGCTGAAGATCGACCGCAGTTTCGTGCGCGAGCTGGAGAGCAAGGAAGACGCAAGGGCCGTCGTCGCGGCGGTGATCCAGCTGGCCCACGCGCTCGGCTTGCGGGTCGTGGCCGAGGGCGTCGAGCACGGCGGCCAGCGCGACATCCTTCTGCGGATGGGCTGCGACGAGCTTCAGGGCTTCCTGTTCGCGAAGCCGATGCGAGCCGGTCATCTCGAAGGCTGGCTCTCGCGCTATCTGGAGGCGTCGGACCCCCTGCAGTCCGACGATCAAACTGCATTTGTGTAACGAAGCTTGCAACAAAATGTGTATTTCTGCGCGCCAAATGTCTTAAATTACGGGCGGTCCGATTTTGTTCCGCGCCTTCCACCCTTCCTGCCTATGCCCTTCATTGCCCCCAGGCAAGACGCCTCCGGTGTCCGGTTGCCGCAGCAGATCTATGTGCCGCGCGTGGCCGGTCTGGGGCTTGGAGGCCTCGGACTGGTGGTGGCCCTGTCGGAACGGGACACGGTCTGGCACGTCTGGGCATTTCTTTTCTTCGTCTCGCTGATCTGGCCGCACCTGGCCTACCAGCGGTCGTCGCGTGCGCAGTTGCCCGACCGGGCGGAGAAAGAAAACCTGTTGGTCGATTCCATGCTCCTGTGCATGTGCGTCTATGTCATCGGTGGAAATCTCATGCCCAGCGCCGTCGCAGTGACGATCATGAGCATGAACAACATGGCAGTCGGCGGGCCGCGGTTGTGGATGCAGGGCGTGCTGGCCGGGGCGCTCGGCGTATTGCTGGCCTGGCTGGTCGTTCCCTGGCAGTTCGCGCCGGACTCCAGTCTTCGCGTGCAGTACGCCTGCCTGCCGATGATGGCGTTGTACTTTCCCGCTTTCGGCTGGTCGACCTTGCAGTTCGCGCGCGGCTTGCGCCGGACCAGCGAAGCGCTGGGCCGGATGAGCCGGGAGGATTCGCTGTCGGCGGTGAACAACCGGCGCAGCTTCAGCGACGAGTTGAGCCGGGTCTTCCAGAAATTGCGCAATTCGAACGGCACGGTGGCGCCGAAAGCGGCGCTTCTGCTTTGCGACGTCGATCATTTCAAGCGCATCAACGACGCGGGCGGTCATGCGGCCGGTGACGCCGTGATCCGCCGGATGGGTGCGCTGTTGAAGGCCAATGTGCCGCGTCACGACCTTGCGGCCCGCTACGGCGGCGACGAATTCGTGGTGATGCTGAACGGCGCCGGCCCGACGGAGGCGCTGGCTTTCATCGAAAGACTGCAGGCGGACCTGAACCGCAATGCCGAGGACGTCGATCCGTGGACCGATCCTTGCGGCAACATCAGCATCAGCACAGGCATCGCCTGCTATCACGATGGCTTCGCATCACCCGACGAGTGGGTGGCCGCCGCCGATGCCGCGCTTTACACGGTAAAACGCAGGATGAGGGGCGGCGTCGAGGTTTCGACCTGTCTTTCGTAAGTCACGAAGCTGAAGGACAGTCCGCCAGCCCCGATGTGCGATTCACGCGACGTTTCGCGCCATTCCTGGCCGAGCACCGGCGCCCGGGCGTCGCCGTCGAAGTCGCTGTCGATCTCGGTCACAACGGCGCGTTGCGCCAGCGACGCCGCTTCCGCGTAGATCTGGGCGCCGCCGATCACCCAGGTTTCGGCAGCGTCCGTGCAAAGGGACACCGCTTCCTGCAGGCTCCCAGCGCGTTCCGCACCTTCGGCGACCCAGTCGGCCTGGCGCGTCACGACGATGTTGCGTCGCCCCGGCAACGGCCGGAAGCGCGGCGGCAGCGAATCCCAGGTCTTGCGGCCCATGATCACCGGCGATCCGGCAGTCGTTCGCTTGAAGTGCGCCATGTCTTCCGGCAGATGCCAGGGAAGGGCGTTGTCCTTGCCGATGACGCCGTTGGCGGCGCGGGCGTAGATTAGGTTGAGGCGCGGCGACCGGAGGGACGATGCCATGGTCAGACAGCCACCGGCGCCTTGATCGCGGCGTGATGCTGGTAGTCCACCACTTCGAAATCCTCGTATGCGTAGCCGAAAATCGAATCGGGCCTGCGCTTGATGACCAGCGTCGGATAGGGAAAAGGCGCGCGACTGAGCTGCAGCGCGACCTGCTCGGCATGGTTGCTGTAGATGTGGCAATCGCCGCCGGTCCAGATGAAATCGCCGACATCGAGATCGCACTGCTGCGCCACCATGTGCGTGAGCAGCGCGTAGCTGGCGATGTTGAACGGCACGCCGAGGAAGATGTCGGCGCTGCGCTGGTAGAGCTGGCAGCTGAGTCTGCCGCGCTCACCAGGCGCCTGCGGCGGCGCAACGTAGAACTGGAAGAAGGCGTGGCACGGCATCAGCGCCATCTTCGACAGCTCCGCCACGTTCCAGGCGCTGACGATGATGCGGCGCGAGTCCGGGTTCGATTTCAGCGTCTTGACGACCTCGGCGATCTGGTCGATGTGACCGCCGTCGGGCGTCGGCCAGCTTCGCCACTGCACGCCGTAGACAGGGCCCAGGTCGCCATTCTCGGGCGCCCATTCGTCCCAGATGCTGACGCCGCGCGCCTTGAGCCAGTTGTTGTCGCTGGAGCCGGTCAGGAACCAGAGCAGTTCCTGAATGATGGAGCGCAGGTGGACCTTCTTGGTCGTGACGAGCGGGAAGCCTTCGTTCAGGTCGAAGAGCATCTGGTAGCCGAATACGCTTTTCGTGCCGGTGCCGGTGCGGTCGGCCTTGTGCACGCCCGTCGCGTCGACGTGGCGCATGAAGTCTTCGTATTGGGAGCGGACGGGACGGGAGACAGGGATAGTCATGTCGGCAAATTTTAGGTGCGCAGCACGCGTCCCGGATTCATGATGTTCTGCGGGTCCAGCCCCTGCTTGATCGCCCGCATCATGCCCAGCGCCACTGGCGACTTGTGCTTTTCGAGCTTGTGCACCTTGAGACCGCCGATGCCGTGCTCCGCCGAGAACGAGCCGCCGAACTTCTCGACCGCGTCGTAGACCAGCGTGTTGACGCGTTCCTCTTCGGCGCGAAGGAAAGCCTTGGTGTCGCCTTCGGCCGGCGCCTGCACGTTGTAGTGCAGGTTGCCGTCGCCCAGATGGCCGAAATTGACCAGCCGCACGCCCGGAACCTCGCGCTGCAGCATCGCATCCGTTTCGGCGACGAAGGCCGGTATGCGCGAGACGGCGATCGAGATGTCGTGCTTGATGTTCAGCCCTTCCTCGGCCTGCGCCAGCGGAATGCTTTCGCGCACATGCCAGAGCTGGTGCGCCTGCGCGATGTTTTCGGCCACGACGGCGTCGATGACGCAGCCATCCTCGAAAGCTTTTTCAAGCAGCGCCTCGAAACGCGCGCGGGCATGGTCCTCGGATTCGCTGTCGGAGTTCTCCAGCAGCACGCACCAGGGCGCGTTGTCGTCTTCCAGAAACGGCACGCGCAGTTGCGGCATGTGCTTGCCGACCAGGCTCAGCGCAAACTTGCCCATGACCTCGAAACCGGTCAGGCCGGCGCCGAGCTGGCTGTGCGCCATGCCGAGCAGCGTGACCGCGTGGTCGAGCGACGGCACCGCCGCCCAGGCGGTGAGACGTGCGGCCGGCTGGGGATACAGCTTCATGGTCGCGGCGGTGATGATGCCCAGCGTCCCCTCGCTGCCGATCAGCAGGTCGCGCAGGTCGTAGCCAGTGTTGTCCTTACGCAGGCCGCTGGTGCCGTCCCAGATCTCGCCTTGCGGCGTGACGATTTCCAGCCCCAGGCAAAGATCGCGCGCGTTGCCGTAGCGCACCACCTGCGTGCCGCCCGCGTTGGTCGCGAGGTTGCCGCCGATGGTGCAGCTTCCTTCGGCCGCGAGGCTCAGCGGGAACAGGAAGCCGGCCTTTTCGGCGGTTTCCTGCAGCGTCTGAAGGATGCAGCCCGACTCGACCGTCACCGTGAGATTGGCCGCATCGATCGCGCGGACGGCGTTCATGCGCTGCAGGCTCAGCACGATCTGCGTGCCGCTTTCGTCCGGCGTCGAGCCGACGGCCAACCCGGTGTTGCCGCCTTGCGGCACCAGCGACGTTCCGGACGCAGCACAGAGCTTCACGACATCGGCCACCTGCTGCGTCGTCGCCGGCCGCACGACCGCCAGCGCCTTGCCGCGCATGCGCCGGCGCCATTCCTGTTCCCAGGCGCTCAGATCGCCCTCGGTCAGCACGTTGGAAGCGCCGACCACGGCGCGCAGTTGTTCGAAGAGGGCGTTGTTGTCAGTCATATCGGAAAAGATCAGGATTCAATCGGTCGGGGCGCGCGCAACCGCAGCCGCACATGCAGCGCGCAGGCCACGAAAAGTAAGAGACAAAGCACGATCTCCAGTCCCGCCAGCGCCCGGCTCAGCGGCAGCGCGTCGCTCCAGGCACGCACCACGCCTTCGGTGAAATAGAGCCAGATCATCAGGCTGACCCAGCGGTAGGTGTACATGCGGTTCTTCAACAACCCTGCCAGCGGCACCACCAGCGGCAGCACCTTGAGCGCGAGCCACGATCCCCCCGGCCGCAATGGCGCCAGCCACATCTCCCAGGCCAGCCCCAAAACAATCAGCCCGACGAGGCTACCCACGGCCAGCCAGCGAGTAGCAGAAACCGACGCGGCAGAGTAAGGGGGGCTATTTGCATTCATCCAGGACACCGAGGATCTGGCTTTGCCAGTCCGCCAGTGTCGCCCCCGGCAGGGGGGGTAGGCGCCGCGACACGAAGTGCGCAAAGCCTGGGGGCGGTCCTTTTATGATACGGGCGATGAAACGCCGGCCCTCCTGGAAAGACTTTTCCCACTTTCCCTGGGGCAATACCGCACTGGCGCTGGGACAGCGCTTCAGGGAAGACCGGCTCGGGCTCACCGCCAGCAGCCTGACCTTCACGACCACCATCGCCATGGTGCCGTTCTTCACCGTCGCGCTGGCGCTGTTCACCGTCTTCCCGATGTTCGCGACGATGCAGGATCGCCTGCAGCGCTGGCTGATCGACAGTCTCATTCCCGACAACATCGCGCGCCAGGTGCTCGGCTACCTGAATCAGTTCGCGAGCAAGGCCAGCGGGCTTGGTGTGGCCGGCCTGGGCGTGCTGCTGGTCACGGCCATCGCGCTGATCCTCACCATCGACAAGACGCTCAACAACATCTGGCGCGTGCACACGCCGCGTCCGCTGGCGCAGCGCGTGTTCATCTACTGGGCCGCGATCACGCTCGGCCCGCCGATGCTGGCGGTGAGCCTGAGCACCACTTCTTACGTTTTTTCGGCCTCGCGCGGTGCGGTCGGCGACGGCACCGGCATGTTGAAGATGGTGTTCGACACCTTCGAGTTCGTGCTGCTCGCCGGCGGCATGGCCGCGCTCTATCACTTCGTGCCCAACACCGCCGTGAAATGGGCGCACGCCTTTGCCGGCGGCGTGTTCGTCGCCGCCGCCATCGAGATCGCCAAGCGCGTGCTCGGCTACTACCTCAGCCTCGTGCCGACCTACTCGGTGCTCTACGGCGCCTTCGCGACGGTGCCGATCCTGCTGATCTGGATCTACGTGGCCTGGGTGATCGTGCTGCTGGGCGCCGTCATCGCCGCCTATCTGCCGAGCCTGGTGGCCGGCGTCGCGCGGCGCAGCGACACGCCGGGATGGTCTTTCCTGCTGGCGGTCGAGGCATTGCAGGAACTCCACGCCGCGCGGTTCACGCCCAATAGAGGTCTTGACGCTGACGAACTGGCGCAGCACCTGCGCGTCGATGCCCTGCAACTCGCGCCGGTGCTCACCACGCTGGTCAGGCTGGACTGGATCGCGCCGCTCGACGAGCGTTCCGAAGCCGCTGACCGCCGCTACGTGCTGCTGGCGTCGCCCGAGACGACCTCGCTGACGCCGCTGCTCGATGAACTGTTGCTGCCGCGTGCGCCGGCGCTGGTGCCGGTCTGGCAGCGTCGTCCGTTGGCGCAACTGATGCTGCACGACGTGCTGCAGCTCGGTGCGTCCGTAGCAAAGAGGAATTTCTAGATGACGGATTCGAGACCCGCAAGCGCCGAGGAAACCGTCTGGGTCGTCTGCCTCTGCGCCGAGTGGTGCGGCGCCTGCCGCGAATACCGGCCGCTGTTCGCGCAGGTCGAGCGCGCGCATCCTGGTCTGCGCTTCGCGTGGGTCGACATCGAAGACCATGCCGATCTGGCGGACGATTTCGATGTCGAAACCTTTCCGACGATCCTCGTGGCCGGTGCGGACGGCACTCGCTTCATCGGGCCGCTGCTGCCGCATGCGGAGACGCTGTCGCGGATGTTGTCGGCGTTGCAGCCGGCGCAGGCTTCCGTCGCGCATGTGCGCAAGCTGCTTTCGGCGCTGGAGTCAGGGCAGGTCGACTTCGCAGTCCGAGTCTGAGTCAGAAGCCCACGGACCCGGCACCGGCGGGACGCTCAGAGTATTCTGAAAACCAGGGGGACGGCTTACCCGGCGATCGGCGCTGCCGGCGGCCCTTGCACTGCCGGCATCGCATTCCGACCGAAACCCGCCAAGTTACGGATATCGTTGGCGGTCAAGCCTAGTGACCAGCCGACGGCGCCGCCTAGCCCTCCACCGGCAAAGCCTTGCACCACCTGATTTCCAAGGCTGTTGTAACCTGGGAGTGCCGCCAGCGGCATGGCGATCATGCTGCCAAGCACGGCGCCACCCCCTGCAAGGAGCGCGAAATCTCGCAGTCGGCCGCTCGGGAGCACATTGCGACCCACCCAATGGGCGCCGAAGTTGCCGAATTCTCGTCCGGAGTTCAAGGTCTGTCTGGCGATGTCATCGATCGGCCCCAGCATTCCATCCTTGCGTCCAGCCTCCTTGCGCTCCCGGACAAAGGACGCCGGCGGGGTTTTCTCGGCGACAGGCGAGGCAAGTGCGGCGCCGCTCCGAACATTGATCGGGCGCGAGGCCGGCGACGTGCGTGGATAGATCATGGGAAACCTTCTTTCTGTGTGAGCGACTGAGATGCGGCTCAGCTTAGGTTGGCGTTATCCGGCGAATGCTCGGACATTTCCTAATCTCACGGGACTCGTACGGCCTTCAAGACCCTAGAAAATCCTTCAGCGCAAAAAGCACCGCATCCGGCGCTTCCGACATCAGCGCATGTCCAGCCTGCACCGTGACGACCTTGGCGCCGACGGCCTTCGCCTGCAGCGCATTTGCGGCACGCGGCGGCGTCATCTGGTCGGCGGCTCCCAGAAGGAACAGCACCGGGCACTTCACCGCAGCCATTGCCGCCTCGCCGTTCGCGTAGTCGTTGCAGGCATTGAAGCCCACGTGGAACACATTGACTTCCCGGTTGCTTGCCAGCACGCGTCGCATCAGCGCCCGGGAACCGCCGTACAGCCAGGTTCCCGGGCCGAGCGAGGAGGGCGGCGGCGCGAGCATCGAATGCGAGAAGCTGTTGACCATATCGATAGCGCGCATCGGGGTGTTCAGCGAACTCTCCAGCAGCGCTGGCGACACGGCCATCGGATATGCGGTGCCGACCAGCGCGATGTGCGACACCCGCTCCGGCGCCCGTGCGGCGGTTTCCAGCGCGATCAGCGAGCCGAAGCTGTGCCCGACCAGCGCTGCCTTCTCGACACCCGCCGCATCGAGTAGCGCGACGACGAAGCGTGCCGCGTCCTCGACGCTCGCCGGCGGCGCACCGGCGCTGCGGCAGTGGCCCGGCAGGTCGATCGCCAGTACGTTCCATCCGTGGTTGGCGAACCAGCGGCTCTGGAGGATCCAGACGCTGTGATCGTTCAGCACGCCGTGGATGAACACGACAGTGGGCTTGGCGGGATCGAGCGTCTTGCCGCCGGTGTAGGCGTAGGTGGGGTGGTCTTCGACGAGGAGTTCCATGTCAGACCCCCGCCTTCTCTGCGGCTTTTAGCGCGCGCTTGAGGTCGTCGATCAAATCGGCCGGATCTTCAAGGCCGATCGACAGGCGGATCGTGCCCTGCGAAATGCCCGCGTTCGCGAGCGCTTCGTCGGTCATGCGGAAATGCGTCGTGCTCGCCGGATGGATCACCAGGCTGCGGCAGTCGCCCACGTTCGCCAGATGGCTGAAGAGCTTCAGCGCCTCGATGAACTTCTTGCCCTGCTCGCGGCTGCCCTTGATGTCGAAGCTGAACACCGCGCCCGCGCCGCGCGCACCGTGGCGCAGCAGCTTGCCAGCCAGTTCATGGCTCGGATGCGACGGCATCAGCGGATGGCCGACGCGCGACACGAACGGGTGCTCCGCCAGGAATTCGACGATCTTCTGCGTGTTGTCGATGTGCCGCTCCATGCGCAGCGGCAGGGTTTCGATGCCTTGCAGGATCAGCCAGGCGGTGTGCGGGCTCATCGACGCGCCGAAGTCGCGCAGGCCTTCGCGGCGGGCGCGCAGCAGGAAGGCGCCAACGGTGCTTTCCTCGCTGAACACCATGTTGTGGAAGCCGTCGTAGGCCTGGCTGAGTTCGGCGAACCTGCCCGAGCGCTCCCAGTCGAAGCTGCCGCCGTCGACCACCACGCCGCCGATCACGGTGCCGTGGCCGCTCAGGAACTTGGTCGCCGAGTGGTAGACCAGATCGGCGCCGTGGTCGAAGGGCTTGATGAGGTAGGGCGATGTGAGCGTCGAATCGACCAGCAGCGGCACGCCGGCTGCATGCGCGATGTCGCTGACGGCCGGTATGTCGAGCACATCCAGCCCCGGATTGCCGACCGTCTCGCCGAACAGCAGCTTGGTATTCGGGCGGATCGCGGCGCGCCAGCCGTCGAAGTCGCCCGGCTTGACGAAGGTGGTTTCGATGCCGAAGCGGCGCATCGTGTAGTGCAGCAGGTTCTGCGAGCCGCCGTAGAGCGCCGTGCTGGCCACGATGTGCGAGCCGGCGCCCATCAGCGTCGCGACACTCAGGTGCAGCGCGGCCTGGCCGCTGGCGGTCGCGATGGCGCCGATGCCGCCTTCGAGTGCCGCAACGCGCTGCTCCAGCACCGCATTGGTCGGGTTGCTGATGCGGCTGTAGACGTGGCCGGCGCGCTCTAGGTTGAAGAGCGCGGCGGCATGGTCGCTGGACTCGAAGACGAAAGAGGTGGTGAGATGGATCGGCACGGCGCGCGCGCCGGTCGTCGGGTCGGGCGCGGCGCCCGCGTGCAGGGCGAGCGTGTCGAATCCCGGGTCGGAATAGCCTGGCATGTGTCTCCTTTGGCCGTTTTTTCAGGTGCGGTCTATTCTGAGCGAGCGCGGGTTATATTCAAACGCGATCACGACCAGAGCTTCAAAGAGGTATTCCGATGAAAGTCAGCGACATCCTGCGCGTCAAGGGCAACACGCTCTTCACCGTCACGCCCGATGAGCCGCTCTCCGTGGCCGTGGCCGCGATGGCCGAAAAAGACATCGGTTCGCTCGTCGTGATGGAGCACGGCGACTTGGTGGGCATGCTGACTTTCCGCGAAGTCATCGTCTGCATCGTCGCCAACGGCGGTCAGGTCGGCACCACGCTGGTCCGCAAGGCGATGGACGATGCGCCCGTGACCTGCACCGTCGAGACCGAGCTCGACGAAGTCCGCCGCATCATGCTGGAGCGCCACGCGCGCTACATGCCGGTAATGGACAAGCGGATGCTGATGGGCGTGATCAGCTTCTACGACGTGGCCAAGACCATCGTCGACAGCCAGAATTTCGAGAACAAGATGCTCAAGGCCTACATCCGCGACTGGCCGGCCGAGGAAGACGGCAAGGTCTGACCGAGGCCTTTCCCTTTGACTTCGGCGACGCCTGATCGCCAGGGCACTGGCTGCAGCGCCTGACGAAGCGACGCGAGAAATGCCGTCGTCCGCGCACTTCGCCCGTGACGCGACCCGAACAATGCAACGACATCGGCTGCCGGAGCCTCCCAGTCCGGCAGGATTGCGCACAAGCGGCCCTGCGCCAGGTCTTCGGCAACGTTCCACTCCGACCGGAGGGCGATGCCCATGCCCGCCAGCGCCCAATCGCGCACGACGGCACCGTCGTTGCTCGACATCGTCGGCGCGATACGCACGGTGGCCGACTGACCGTCGCTGGCATTGAAACGCCACAGGCTGAAATCTTCGTTGTTCTCCTTGACGACCAGGCAACGGTGTCGAGCGAGATCGGCAGGCGAATCGACCGGCTCTGCGCGTTCGAGATAAGCCGGACTTGCGCAAAGCACACGGCGGTTCGGCGCCAGTGTCGTCATGATCTGGTTCGGTGGACCTGCGGGCCCGATATGAATCACGACATCGCAGCTTTCGATCAGCTGCACACCCGGATGGTCGGACAGCTCCAGCGAGATCGTCACGCCTTGGTGAAGGCGCGCGAAAGCCTCTGCCACCGGCGCGACATAAAGTCTGCCGAAACCGTGCGGAGCAGCCACGCGCAGATGCCCGGTCACTTTTTTCGTGCGATCGGCCAGCGCTTCTGACAACGCTTCGATGGTTTCGGCCACCATCCGCCCGTGTGCTGCAACCAGAACGCCTTCGTCCGTCAGCGAAGAGCGCCGACCGGTTCTGTCGAGCAGTCGAATGCCGGCGCGCGCTTCCAGAGCCTGAAGCCGCTGCGACACGGCCGGCGGCGTGACGTGGAGCTTGCGCGCCGCCTCTGCCAGCGAGCTCGAGTCTGCAAGCACTGTGAAAAAGGCAAGGTCTTCTGAGGTGAGCATTAACCACTAGCTTAATGGCCGGTGCATGAATCGTAAATTGCAAACTTAAATCTCGACAAGGAAAATCCAGGTTTCGATCCTCTTTTCTGCCCAGGAAATTTCCGCGTATGCCAGCACCCTTGATTGCGATACCTACGTCACCCGACTTGCCGGCCAGCGCCGATGTGGTCGTCATCGGCGGCGGCATCATCGGCGTGTTCACCGCCTACTACTTGGCGAAGCGCGGCCTGAAGGTCGCCGTCATCGAGAAGGGGCGCATCGGCGCGGAGCAATCGAGTCGAAACTGGGGATGGTGCCGTCAGCAAAACCGCGATGCCCGCGAGCTTCCGATGGCGACGAAGAGTCTGCACCTGTGGGAGCAGTTCACCGCCGAAACTGGCGAAGAAACCGGCTTTCAGCGATGTGGCCTTCTTTATCTGAGCAACGACGAGCGCGAACTGGAGGGTTGGGCACGCTGGGGCGAATTCGCTCGCACCCTGGATGTGAAGACCCGGATGCTGACTTCATCTGAAGCCGCTGCGCACGGACGAGTGACCGGGAAGACGTGGAAAGGCGGCGTCTTTTCTCCCACGGACGGCACAGCCGACCCTTCGCGCGCAGCGCCTGCGGTGGCCAGAGCCGTCATGCACCTGGGCGGGACGGTCCACCAGGGCTGCGCGGCGCGCGGCATCGAAACGGAAGCGGGACGGCTTTCGGCGGTCGTCACCGAAAAAGGCACGATCCGGACCAAGATCGCCGTGCTGGCCGGCGGCGCCTGGGCCTCGTCTTTCTGCCGCCAGTATGGAATCCGGTTCCCACAGGCGGCCATCCTGCAGACGGTTCTTGCCGTTTCGCCCGGGGCAACCGAGTTGCCCTACACGCTCCACACGAAAGACGTATCGATGACCCGGCGCTCGAACGGCGGCTACACGTTGTCCATCAGCGGTCGTGGCCGTGTCGATCCCACCCCTCAGCTTCTCAGGTTCGCTCCGCAATTCCTGCCCATGTTTCAAAGGCGTTGGCGCAACCTCGCTCCCGGCGGACTGGAAGGCATCCGCTCGGGCCACGAAGGCTGGTCGAAGTGGCGGCTCGATCGACCGACGCCGATGGAGAAGATGCGCATCCTGGACCCGGCCGTCGACCGGTCGGTCGTGCAGCTGACGTACGACCGTGCCGTTGCGCTGGTTCCGCAGCTCGGTGAACGATCGATCACCTCGGCATGGGCCGGCTACGTCGACAGCACGCCGGATGGCGTGCCTGGCATCGGGGAGACTGCCGGCCTGCCGGGCCTGGTCCTGGCCGCAGGATTCAGCGGTCATGGCTTCGGCATCGGGCCGGGCGCGGGACACCTGATCGCCGACGTCGTCAGCGGCGCCACGCCTATCGTCGATCCTCGCCCCTATCACCCGGACCGTTTCCAGTCCTCCGCATGGGGCAAGGTCGCGGAGTTCTAGCCGCGCCGTGTCGATCAGGCGAGTGCCGTAGCCTCGACTTCTATCTTGAACCCGAAGTGCAGCGCCGGCACGGGAACGATGGCGCGCGCTGGCAGCGCGGCTCCAGCCCATGCAGCGTAGATCACGTTGAATGCGGGCCAGTTGTCGATGT